>JAPOQB010000678.1 GCA_026710965.1 Deltaproteobacteria bacterium
CCGCCGTGTCCGTCCGTCGGGGTCTCGCCTGTTCGGGCCGGACCCGCTTCGGGGGCTTCTTCGCCACCGTCTTGACCTGCCCGGGCTCGGAGTCCACCGGGCTCGGCGTTTGGGCCAGGGCCTTGACCACCGGGGTCCGGGGCCGGGTCTCGACCCGCGGCTGCTTCGTCGTCGCCGGCCTTGCGGCCTTGGCCGGTCTCGCCTTCGCGGGGCCCTCGGGCTGGACGGTTGGTTTGCTGGCCTCGGTCCGTGGCGGGTCTACGAGCCGTACGCGTACTACTTGAAGGGCGTCCTCCCGGGCGCCGCCGGCGCTCATGGGGAAGGGCACCCACAGCAACGCGCCATGGAACAGCGTCGAGCCCAACAGGAAATACAGAAGCCGGCGCATCGCGTTCTCGGCAATCCGGTACCGGTCAGGAGAGCCTTGACCGGATGGAAGCGGGAATGAACGCGCCTGAAGGATGAATGTAAATGGCGAGACCTCCTCTCTCCTCGGAGAGCATGGTTGCATTTTTCGGTTCTCAGGTAGGTCTCCTGGCTCATGGGCTGGTCGCCGTGACCACCTTGCCGCCTTCCCATTCCCGGTTGGAGAACAGTGGCTTCAGGGCAAGGGTTCCCATTTACAGTGGCGGGACCGCACCGGATTTCAACCGGTTTCCCTGTTATCCCGTAAGGGACCTGAGAACCGGGCGGCCGAGAGGCCGCCCGTCGAAACGGAACACTAGCCGCGCGGGGAGACCTTGTCAAGGTGGCAACGCCTCCCCACGGGTAGGGGCATCAACTCACAACGCCGATTTGATGTCCTCGATATAGTCCTTGAACCCGTCCTCGACGCTGTACTCGGGTTCCCAGCCGAGCAACTCCTTGGCCCGGGTGGTGACCATGGGCTGCTTGGAAGAGCGCGGCGGCTTCCCGGGGATGATTTCCACCTCCAGCTTCGGCAGCAGCCCCTGGACCATCGCCACCAGGTCGTCGAACTCGATGACGACCCCGGTGCCGATATTGAACGTGGTCTCCGCCGGGGCCGGGATGGTCGCCGCCAGCTCGATGGCTCGGCCCACGTCCTTGAAGTAGACGTACTCGAAGTCCCGCGTGGATTCCTGCGGGATGTTGGCCACGCCGCCCGTGACGCCGGCCTCCACCAGGCTCTGGAGCATCTCGCCGCCGGCGGAGCCGCCGGCGAAGTGTCCGAAGCCGAACACGTTGGCCAGCCGCAGCACGATGAGCTCGAAGCCGTAGAGCCGCTGGTAGGCCTCCACCATGAGCTCCTTGGCCACCTTGGAGTTGCCGTAGGCGTTGCCGTCGCCGCGGAAGAACCCTTCCTCGATGGGGTCGTCGCCTTCCATGCGGCGGTTGTACACGCCCATGGTGCTGATCTGGATCAGGCGCTTGACGCCGGTGAGGCGCACGGCCTCGGCCACGTTGACGGTGCCCATGACGTTGATCTGGAGGCCGCTGTACACCGGGTTGGCCACGGCGCCGCCGATGAGGCCGGCGGTGTGCAGCACGGTTTCCACCTTGTGGGTCTGCATGGCGTCGATCAGCGCCGGCAGATCCCGGATATCGCGCTTGAGAACGGTGACATCGACTTTTCCCAGCTTCCGTTCCAGGAAGTCCATTCTGGGCGCCATGTCGAAAAAGACGATCTTCTCTCCCCGTTGCAGTGCGCGTTGCGCAAAGGCCGTGCCCACCA
>JAPOQB010000245.1 GCA_026710965.1 Deltaproteobacteria bacterium
CCCTGCATGATCCGGCAACCCAGCCGCGCCTCGGCCGCGTGCCCCACTCCGTGGGGCAGGGACGAGCCGTGGCTGACGATGATGCGCAACGACTCCATATCGTGGCCGTCCAGATCCGGCAGCGCCAGCAGCCGGGAGATCATCGTGGGGACCATGGGCAGGATATTCACCCGCTCCCGGGCCACCGTTTCGCAGGTAAGCCGCGGATCGAAGTGATCCAGCAGCACCACCCGCGCGCCCGCCTGGCAGACGCCGTTGTAGACCAGCCCGTCCGCCACTCCCGAGATGATGGCGGTGACCGCGCACAGGGTGTCATCGCCGCTTACCTGGAACCGCCGCAGGTGCAGCCAAGCGGTCAGGAGCCGCGTGTAGAGAGGCACCGCCGCGCATTTCGGCACCCCGGTGGAACCGCTGGTGGTGGCGAGCTGGCAGACGTCCTCGACGCCGTACCGCGTGGCGGACAGGCGCCCCCGCCCCTCCTCCGGTGCCGGACCCGTGAGAATCGCCTCCAGGCAAAGACAGCCGGGCGGCACCTCGTCCCACGCCGCCAGGACGTGGCGCAGCTCGGGGACACGGACCTGCTCCAGCAAATCCAGGTGGCGGAACCCGCGATATTCGGCGGGGAGGATGGCAACCTCGGGACGGGTGAAGCGGATAATGGGCTCGAGCTCGGCCCGCCGCAGGCTCGGAGCCACGGTCACGAGCCTGAGGCCCGCCTTCTCGCACGCCAGCCGCGCCAGGAAGAGCTCCGCGGAGTTGGGCATCTGGATGAGCACGCGGCCGTCCCGCTCCAGGCCCAGATCCAGCAGCGCCAGGGCGAAGGCGTCGGAGAGCTCTCCCATCTGCCCCCAGGTGAGGCGCCGCCGGGCGTCCACCAGCGCCTCCTTCCCAGGGACCCGGCGCGCGTTGTCGTCGCAGAAGTCCGCGGCGGTCTTGAGCGGCATGTAACGCGAGACCGCATCCAGCAGAGCCGTGCGTTCGTCCGACATAAGTGCCCTCCGGCCGCGCGGCCCATGGCCGCGGGCAACCTCGCCCGTCTTTGTACTTCACGCCCCGGCCACACATCAAACACGGCGCGGCATCACTCCGCACCCCCACACGTTCGGATGACCCATGAAATGGACCGCCCGGCCGTTTCGTAGTAGATTCCTGCCCAGTCTGAACGACGCAACCACGGAGGAAACGTATCGCATGGTGATGATCATCAACGAAGAGGAAGGCAAGGACCTGCTCCCCATGGGTGAGTGTATCGACCTCATGGAGGATGTGTTCCGGGAGTTCGGGCGAGGGAACGGAGTCAACCCGCCGCGCCTGCGCTACTCCTGTCCGACCCCCGACCCGACGGCGAACTACTTCGCCAACATCCACGCCGGAGCGCTGCCCAAGTACGGGGTGGCGGCGGTGCGGCTGAACTCCCGGCTCACCGAAGAAAGGGACGACGAAACCCGCCGGGTGGAGTTCAAACACCCCACCGGGCGGTACTGGGGCCAGTTCCTCATCTACAGCCTGGAAACCGCCGAGCTTCTGGGGATCATCGTGGACGGCACCATCTCGCCCTTGCGGGTAGGCGCCACCAGCGGCGCGGCCGTCCGGCTGCTGGCCCGGCCGGACTCCCGCGTCGCCGGACTGTTCGGCACCGGGCACCAGGCGGAGCTGCACGCCCGGGCGCTGGCGGCCGCCCTTCCCCTGCAACGCATGAAAGTGTACAGCCCCTCCCGCGCGCACCGGGAAGATTTCTGTGCGCGATTCGGCGACGAGCTGAGGATCCCGGTGACCAGCGCCGCCGAACCGGGCGAGGTGGTGAAGGGATCCGACGTCATCTGCTGCGCCACCAGCTCGTCGGGTCCGGTGTTCGACGGCAGAGACCTGGAGCCGGGACAGACCGTGGTCTCCATCGTCAACAGCGACGTGGTGTTCGAGCGCCACGAGGTGGACCGGGAGACCATCCGGCGCAGCGACCTGATCGTGGTCAACGCCCGCGAAAGCCTTCACGCCAACCGCCAGAAGGAACTGCTGGATCCCATCGAGGCCGGCGAGACCTCCTGGGACAAGGTGGCGGAGCTGGGGGAGGTGGTCAACGGGACCGCGCCCGGCCGCCGGGACCCCGCGGAGATCATCTACTACAAGAACAACTCGGGCATGGCGATCCAGTTCGCCGCCGTGGGCAAGGCGATGCTGGACAAGGCCCGGGAGACCGGCGTGGGCCGGGAGCTGCCGGGCGAGTGGTTCTCGGCGGACCTCGAGCCGTGGTTCGCCAGGGGGTATTCGCCGGCGTCGTAGGAGCTCGTAGGAGCCTGTGTTGACCGACACCGACCTCGCCGGGCTGGCCGGACGCATCAAGGCGTGGGGCCGGGAGCTGGGGTTCCAGCAGGTGGGCATCGCCGGCGTGGACCTGAGCGCCGACGAGGCGCTGCTGGCACGCTGGCTCGCCGAAGGGCGGCACGGCGAGATGGCCTACATGGAGCGCCACGGAGCCCGGCGCGCCCGTCCCGCCGAGCTGGTGCCGGGCACGGCCCGGGTGATCTCGGCGCGCATGGACTACCTCCCGGAGGCCGGGGCGGACCCGTGGGAGGTCATCCACGACCCTCATCGCGCCTACGTCTCCCGCTATGCGCTGGGGCGGGACTACCACAGGCTTCTGCGCAAACGGCTGCAATCGCTGGCGGACCGGGTCGCCGCTTCCGCGGGCCCCTTCGGCTACCGGGTGTTCACCGACAGCGCGCCGGTGCTGGAGAAGCCGCTGGCGCGGAACGCCGGCCTGGGCTGGATCGGCAAGCACACCAATCTCATCAACACCGGCGCCGGCTCGTGGTTTTTTCTGGGCGAGATCTACACCGACCTGGCGCTGCCCACGGACCGGGCCGCCGAGGACCGTTGCGGCACCTGCCGCTCGTGCATCGACGTGTGCCCCACCGGAGCCATCACCGGCCCGTACCAACTGGATGCCCGCCGGTGCATCTCCTATCTCACCATCGAGCTCCGCGGCTCCATCCCGGTGGAGCTGCGGCCGCTCATGGGCAACCGGGTCTACGGATGTGACGACTGCCAGCTCGTCTGCCCCTGGAACCGTTACGCCCGTTTCACGGCCGAGGCGGGCTTCGAGCCCCGGCACGAGCTGGACGCGCCGGCGCTGCTGGAGCTGTTTCGCTGGAGCGAAGCGGATTTTCTGCGCATCATGAGCGGCAGCGCCATCCGCCGCATCGGCCACGCCTGCTGGCTGCGGAACGTCGCCGTGGCGCTGGGCAACGCGCCCTACGATCCACTCGTGGTCGAGGGTTTGGGGAAACGCAGCGAGGACCCTTCGCCGCTGGTGCGGGAACACGTGGCCTGGGCTCTGGAGCAACAACGCCGCAAGCGCCCGTCTTGACGGCTCACCACCCCCACGGCTCCTGCCGTCGCCGCGGGGCGGGTTTCAAACCTGACCGGACGGCCGCGTCACGTGCGCCTCCCCGCCCGGCACCTGGAAGATCTCCCCGTCATCGAGCCGGAAGGCGGTCAACGACCCGCCCCACACGCAGCCGCTGTCCAGGCACACCGTGCCGTTCTCGCGGTGCAGGCCCAGGGCCGCCCAATGCCCGTACAGGACCGTCTCGCGCGGGTCTTCGCGCCGCCACGCGAACCACGGGCTGTACCCTTCCGGCGCGTCCGCCGGCGCGCCCGAGAACGACAGCGCCATGCGGCCGTCGGCCGCGCAGCACCGGAGCCGGGTGAACACGCCGAGGATGCAACTCCAGCGCTCGGTTCCGGTCAGGTCATTCGACCACGCGCCGACCGCCTGAGCCGTCTGCGCCCGCAGGAAGTCCCTGTAGTCGGCGGCGCGCATCCGCGCTTCGACCTCCCCCGCCAGTTCGACGGCCTCCGGGGTGCTCCACCGAGGCAACAGCCCGGCGTGGGAAAGGACGTATCCGTCCCCGCAATGGATCAGCGGAAGCCGGCGCAGCCAGTCGATGAGCTCGTCCCGGTCGTCGGCGGCCAGGACCCCGTCCAGGGTGTCCTGGCGCTTGGCGGAGGAGATCTCCTCCGCCCGGCAGATCAGGTGAAGGTCGTGGTTGCCGAGAACCGACACCCCGGCCGGGCCAAGGCCCTTTACGAAACGCAACACCGAGAGGGAGTCGGGGCCGCGGTTCACCAGGTCGCCGGCGAACCACAGGCGGTCGGCAGCCGGATCGAAGTCGATGACGTCCAACAGCCGCCGGAGCGGCTCGTAACAGCCCTGCACGTCGCCGATGGCATAGGTCGCCATGAGCCTATCGACGGGACCCGCCGAGGCTCAACGCACCGCCGCCCTGGCACGCGATATACAGGAACACGAAGCAGAACAGCACCGCGAGCTCCCCCTCGTTCTCGATGGGCCAGAAACCGCGGCCCGCGTGGGCCATGAAATAGGCCGAAGCCATAAGGCCGCTGCAGAGCAGGGCCGCAAGGCGCGTGAACATACCCAATGCCACCAGCGCGCCGCCGCCGAGTTCGATGACCCCCGCGACCCCCATCAGCGAGAGAATCTCCACCGACCCGCCGGCTCCGTCCATGCCGCCGAAGAGACCGAGCAGCTTCTGCGCCCCGTGCTGCGCGAACGCGGCGCCGACGACGATTCGCATGATCGCGTAAGCGAAACGCGAGCCTCCACGAGAATAGCCTTCGGACATAGCGTTCTCCTCCTCCGGGTCAGCCGCCCAGGCGCATGATGGCGCCATGCCTGAAACACGGCACGAGGTGGTCGTTCACCATCCCCACCGCCTGCATGAAAGCATAGCAGATGGTCGGTCCCACGAACCGGAACCCGCGGCTCGAAAGGTCGCGGCTCATGGCTTCCGACTCCCCCGTGCGCGCTGGAACCTCGTCATGAGTGCGCCAGCGATTGACACGTGGAGAGCCGCCGACGAACTGCCAGATGTAGCGCTCGAAGGTCCCGTGCTCCCTCCGGACCTTGAGAAATGCCTGGGCGTTGGCCACCGC
>JAPOQB010000880.1 GCA_026710965.1 Deltaproteobacteria bacterium
ACCTCCTTGGGCTGATACGGGTTGGACACGTCCACCGCGCGCAGGCCGCCGCTGAACCAGGTGACGTAGAGGACGTTGCTGTAGACCTGCTCCGCCGGCTGGTGCGCGCCGTAACGGTCGGCGGGCTCGCCGTCGATGTCCGGCATGAACGTGGCAATGGGCACGGGATGGGCTTCGTCGCTGATGTCCACCACCCACATGAAGGCATAAGGCAGGGGCGCCGACTTCTGGGCTTCCTCGTCCACCACCACCAGGATCTCCCGGCCCATGAGCTTCTCGGGCATGGGCAGGGTCGTATGGGTGGGCGACGGGAAGGGAGGGCTCGTATCCAAATGGCTCACCAGCGTGGGCTTGGTCATGTCGGAGATATCGAGGATCACGAAACCGCCGTGCCAGTAGCTCACGTACAGGCGGTCATCCCGGCGTATGGGATGGTGACACCGGTGCATGGTGCCGGGCCACGTCGGTTCCTCGCCGCCGGCGACCCACTGCCCCGGCATCCACCAGCGGCCCACCTCTTGCGGGTTGGCCGGGTCCGCCAGGTCCAGGATCATGGCGATGTTGCCGACGTAGCCTTCCATGACCGGCGAGAAGTAGGCGTAACGGCCGTCGAAGGTGAACCGGTGGACGCCCTTGGCCGCGGCCTTGAAGAACGCCGTCTCACGCGGCCTGGACGGATCCGAGACGTCGAAGACCTTGAGGCCGCCCTGGGCGTCGTCGTTGTTCTCGTAGCGTTCGTGGTTGATGATCATCACGCCGTCGCTCACCGCGGCCTTGTGGGAGTGGATTCCCGGGGGCACGTCGATTTGGGCCACCAGCTTGGGGTTCTTCGGGTCGCGCACATCGATGACGGAGGTGCCATGAGGCGGGTCCATGTGCCCCACGTAGGCGAAGCCTTTGTCCACCTCGATCTTGCCGCCGCCGGGCAGGTCCATGCGGCCCACCTGCTTGATCCCGCTGGCCGTACCGAATCCGTTGCCTGTCGCCATCTCGCTCTCCTTTCGCTGTCGGGCCGCGTGTTCTAGTGTCCTGTCCCACATGCCCGATTCATGCGGAAATGGCAACGAGGACTATCGTCGTTTCACCGAGTGGGTGCGAGTGTGAGGATACGGCGTGTTGCGCCGTGAGAGGGTGTGGTCGAGTCATGGGGCGCGTGCGCCCCATGACTCGCGGGTTACGGAGGGCGACCGACCCTGCGCCCCGATATGTTGGGATGAGTTGCGCCAGCGGCCGCGGGACGGCTGTCCCTCGCCTGCTAGCGACGGCCGCCGAAATCCCGGCGCTGGGGCCGGGCCTCGTTGACGGTGATGGTGCGGCCTTCGAGCTGGGTCTCGTTGAGAGCGTTGACCGCGGCCTCGGCCTCCTGCGAAGTGCCCATCTCGACGAAGCCGAAGCCCCGCGAGCGACCCGTGAACTTGTCGATGATGACCTGAGCGGATTCAACGGCGCCGTGGACCGAAAAAACTTCCTCAAGCTGCATGTCCGTCGTCGAGTATGGCAACCCG
>JAPOQB010000743.1 GCA_026710965.1 Deltaproteobacteria bacterium
ATCCGGCGCGCCGACGCGGCGTCGTCGTGCAGCAGGTCGATGGCGGTCATGGCCAGGAGCTTGGCCGATTTCACGTAGACCGAATCGTGGTCCACGAGCAGGTAGCCGCTGGTATGACCGCCCCCGGCGGCGCCGGCGACGTAGGGCTGCATCGCCGGCATGATGTGCGCCAGATCGCCCATGTCCGTGCTGCTGGTGCGATGCTCGGTACCGTGCTCGAACTGGTCCGCGCCGAACACCTGGCCGACGTTCTCGCCCCAAAGACGGGCCATGGCCTCGTTGTTGGCCTGAGGCAGGTAACCCGGAACGGTCGTAATCTCCACCGACGCGCCCACCGCCATGGCCGCTCCCCGGAGCGCATTGTCCACCTTGCGGTTGGCGTCCAGTATGCCCTCCAGGGTCTTGCCGCGGATGAACGTTTCCACGGTGACCTCCGCCGGCACCACGCTCACCGCGTCGCCGCCCCGCGTGATGATCGGGTGCACGCGAATCGTGTCCTCGTCGTAGAAGGTCTCACGCTGATAGGCGATGGCGCTCAGGGCCAGGGAGGCCGCGTTGAGGGCGTTGATGCCCTTCTGGGGGCTGCCGCCCGCGTGGGCGGCCTTGCCGACAAAGCGGATCTTCTTGATGATGGCGCCATTGGAAGACCGGGCCACGTGGGAGGCCAGAGTGTCGGTCTTGGTGTGGAACATCATCGCCAGGTCCACGTCGTCGAAATGGCCGAGCCGAATGAGCTCCGCCTTGCCGGAGAGAAATTCGATCTCGCCGTGCGCCTTGCGTTGCATGCGCTCGTCGACGTCGATCATCTCTTCGGCCGGGACGGCGAAGAACACCAGCGAACCGCGAAGCTCCGGCAACACCCCGGCGGAAAGGAGCCCCATGGCCGCGCCCACCATCCCCGCCACCTGTGCGTTGTGGCCGCAGGCGTGAGCCGCTCCGGTCCGGGGATCGGCATGGGGGTGATCCGACACGCGAAGTGAATCCAGCTCTCCCAGAATGGCGAGGGTGGGACCGGGACCGCCGCAATCCTTCCGCCCCTTGACGCCGGTGACGGCGAGCCCCTGCCGAGGATCGAGCCCGAGGCCCTGGAGCCGCGCGGCCACGAGGTTGGCGGTGTTGACCTCGTTGAAGCCCGTCTCCGGGTTCCGCAGAATCGTCTCGCCCAGGTCGATGATCTCCTGCCTGCGGGCATCGATGATCCGGCAGGCCTCGGCCTTGAGATCGTCCCTGGAACTCATGGGTTTTGCCGAAGCGCGTCTTCCAACAGCGTCAGGGCGGCCCTGGTGAAGGCCCACATGTTGGCCTCCCGGTCGGCGTCGCCGGTTTCGATGGTGATGGCCTTCTCCACCGGTCCGACGATGGCCATGCAACTGTGTCCGGCGGCGTCGCCGTAGCGGTTCCCGGCCGGGCCCGTGGCGCCGCTCTCGGCCAGGCCCCAGGTCGTGTTCAATCGCCCCTGAATCAGCCGTGCCGCGTTCAACGCGTAAGGCTCGGTGCTGCCCCGCACCGTCACTTCGCTTTCCGGCATCATCAGAAGGCCGGCCCGGGCATGACGCGTGTAGATGACGCCCCCGCCGACGAAGTACGCCGAGGCGCCCGGCAACGACAGCAGCGCGGCGGAGATCAGGCCGCCGGTGGAGGACTCGGCAACCGCCACGGTCTGTCCGCTCTCCTTCAGCAGTTCGCCTACGGAA
>JAPOQB010000882.1 GCA_026710965.1 Deltaproteobacteria bacterium
CGCACCAGCGACACCTCCAGATCGAACCTGGGATAAGGTGAACGCGCCACGATCTCATCGCCCTGGACCACGAATCGATAGTAGCCGATGAGGGTCTCGGGGTCCACGGACGCCACCTGGTCGCGCAGCCGGGCGATCTCCTCATCGGTCAGGTCCATCAGATGCGGCGACCTGCCCTCTTTTCCGGCATCCGGGACCGCGGCCGGCCCCGCGTTCATCAGGCGCACCACGAGCAGGTTGCGGAAATGCTCCACCAATTCGCGAGACAGCGCCGCAAGGTCCACCCCGTGAGTGGCCACCTCGGCCACCAGCCGGAGACACTCCGCGGCATCCCCCGCGATCACCGCCGCGGAGATCTCGTAGAGCACCCGGCGCTCGGCCACGCCGAGAATGTCCCGCAAGAGCGGCTCGTCCACGCCGCCTCCCTCCCCGGCGGGCTCCACGAAAGAGAGCACCTGCTCCAGCAACGACTGCGCGTCGCGCATGCTGCCCTGGGCCGCCCGGCTCATCAGCGTCAGCGCGCCGTCGGTGATGTTCAGGCCTTCCACGTCGGCGATCCGCCGCAACCGTTCGTGGATGTCGTGGACCCCGATGCGGCGGAAATCGAAGCGCTGGCAGCGGGACAGGATGGTCTCCGGCAGGCGGTGGACCTCGGTGGTGGCGAGGATGAACTTGGCGAACCCCGGCGGCTCCTCCAGGGTCTTGAGAAGCGCGTTGAAAGCGTCCCGGGTCACTTGGTGGACCTCATCGATAATGTACACCTTGAACCGCGCCGCCGCGGGCTGATAGCGCACGTTCTCGATGATCTGCCGCACCTCGTCGATGCCCCGGTTCGAGGCGCCATCGATCTCGTAGACGTCCAGCGAGCGGGCCTGGTTGATCTCCTTGCACCGGACGCACTCGTTGCAAGGCGTGGGCGTGGGACCGTCGACGCAATTCAGGGCCTTGGCCAGGATGCGCGCGGCGCTGGTCTTGCCCACGCCGCGGACCCCTGTGAACAGGTAGCAATGGGCGATGCGATCGCTCTGGATGGCGTTGGTGAGCACCCGGGCGATATGCGGTTGCCCCACCATGTCCGCGAAACCCTGCGGACGCCACTTACGGGCCAGGACGAGATAAGACATGACGTTCAGAGCCGCTCCGAGTGTCCCCAGCGGGCCCTCGAGCCGCCATCAGGAGGTGAAACTTCCGCCGCGAGCCCGCCCCCGAACTCGCTCGGGCGGCGGGATGCTCATTGCCGACAGCCAGGCTTCCCCGTGGCACAGGGGCGGTCCGCTACCGCTGCTTCCTTCCGGACCTGACGGGGTTTGCGGGACCCACTTGCACGGGACCCGACTGCCAGCAATCAACATCCCGCCGTTACGTGTCGCCTACCCTCACATGCCGACGACGGGAACTTGTGTTTAACAGGTTTTAGAGCCTGCGGGCAACAAACCGCCGCCCGCGAAGTCAACAATGGAACACGGCATGCTCGGCCTGTCGTCGGCCTCGACCACAACCAACACAGGATCGGAGGGGGCGCCGCAATTCTCCCGAACATGTTGACGGGAGTGATCGGTATGGCGGAGAGGGAGGGATTCGAACCCCCGTTACCCGTAGGTAAACCTGATTTCGAGTCAGGCGCCTTCAACCGGACTCGGCCACCTCTCCCCACGCGGTTGAGTCCCTAGATTAGCATGCCGCCTTGCCCTTTCAAACAACGGTGCTGGCCTTGCCCGAGACGGCTCTCCGGCCAACCTTTGTTTGCCTCTCCCCTCTCATTGGTGCTAGGCCGTGGGGAGAGCTTGCCTGCACCTCCTCCATGCGCATGACACACCGGGTCATATACCTGCTCGGCCCCGAGCATATCGAAATACGGGAAGAGCCCGTGCCGACGCCCCGTGAGGGGGAGTTGTTGGTGCGGATTCGGGCGGCTATCACCTGTGGGACGGACGTGAAGGTGTTCCGGCG
>JAPOQB010000568.1 GCA_026710965.1 Deltaproteobacteria bacterium
CCCTTTAGTGGCGGGCACCACGCGAGGAAGAGCAACGCAGCCGCCCTTCGACTTCGCTTCGCTACGCTCAGGATGCGCGGAGCGAAAAAGACCCGCAGGTTATGATGCGAATTAACCAGACACCACACTAGAACCCAAGGTGGCCTCAATTTGCCCCCGCTCGCTGCCCGGGCAGGTTGCCACGGCCCGGCGCGGTGGTTTTCTGTTGCCAACCCGGGGGCCGTTGCTTAGAATCCGTTGACCGTTGAAGATCGCAATCCGCCCCGCCGCCGCGTCCCCGGTCTGATGTGCGCGGACGCTGGCGGCGTTCGTCAAGGAGGGATCATGGCTGACGACGCAATCGAAGTCCTGTTGGAAGAGGGAAGGACCTTCCCGCCGCCGGATGAGTTCAAGCAATCCGGGAACCTGAACGATCCCGGGGTATGGGAGAAGGCCGACAAGGACCCGGAGGGGTTCTGGGCCGAGCAGGCGCAACAGCTCGACTGGTTCAAGCCCTGGGACAAGGTGCTGGAGTGGGACTGCCCCTGGGCCAAGTGGTTCATCGGCGGCAAGCTCAACGTCTCCTACAACTGCCTTGACCGGCACGTCAAGACCGCGCGCAAGAACAAGGCCGCCATCATCTGGGAGGGGGAACCGGGAGACGAGCGGGTGCTGACCTACCGCGACGTGTGGCGCGAGGTCAACAAGTTCGCCAACGTGCTCAAGGGGCTCGGGGTGCAGAAGGGCGACCGCGTGGCGCTCTATCTCGGGATGGTGCCGGAGCTCCTGATCGCCATGCACGCGTGCAACCGCATCGGCGCGGTGCACAGCGTCGTGTTCGGAGGCTTCAGCGCCGAGTCCCTGAGTGACCGCATCAACGACGCCTCCGCCAAGGTGCTGGTGACGGGCGACGGCGGTTACCGGCGGGGCACGATCATCCCCTTGAAGAAGAACGCGGACGAGGCCGTCGAGAGCTCACCCTCCATCGAGCACGTGGTGGTGGTGCGGCGCGTGGGAAGCGAGTCCGACGCTACCATGAAGGAGGGCAGGGACCACTGGTGGCACGAGCTCATGGCCGATGCGCCGCTGTGGTGCGAGCCGGAGCAAATGGACAGCGAGGACATGCTCTTCAGCCTCTACACCAGCGGCACCACGGGCAAGCCCAAGGGCATCGTCCACACCACCGCGGGCTACCTGCTGGGGGTCTACCTCGCCAACAAATGGGTCTTCGACATGAAGGAGGACGACGTCTTCTGGTGCGCCGCGGACATTGGCTGGGTCACCGGTCACACGCACATCGTCTACGGCCCCATGGCCAACGGCGTCACCCAGGTCATGTACGAGGGCTCGCCCGACTGGCCCGACAAGGACCGCCTGTGGCGCATGGTGGAGAAGTATGGTGTCACCATCTTCCACACCGCGCCCACGGCCATCCGCACCTTCATGCGCTGGGGGACCGAGTTTCCCGCCGCCCACGACCTGAGCAGCCTGAGGCTCCTGGGCTCGGTGGGAGAGCCCATCAACCCCGAGGCCTGGATGTGGTACCACGAGCACATCGGCCACCAGAACTGCCCGATCATGGACACCTGGTGGCAGACCGAGACCGGGCACCCGCTGATCACTCCGTTCCCGGGCATCACCACGCTGAAGCCCGCGTCCGCCACCAAACCGTTCCCGGGCGTCGAGGCGGACATCGTCGACGAGCAGGGCAATTCGGTGCCCCTGGGGGGCGGCGGCTACCTGGTGCTGAAGCGGCCCTGGCCGGCCATGCTGCGCACCGTGTTCAACGATCCCGACCGGTACGTGGAAACCTACTGGAGCCGCTTCCCGGGCATGTACTTCGCCGGCGACGGTGCCAAACGCGACAAGGACGGCTACTTCTGGCTCCTGGGCCGGGTGGACGACGTCATGAACGTCTCCGGGCACCGCATCAGCACCATGGAGGTGGAGAGCGCCCTGGTGGACCACCAGGCGGTGGCCGAGGCCGCGGTCATCGGCAAGCAGCACGAGGTGAAAGGGCAGGGCATCTGCGCCTTCGTCTCGCTCATAACCGGCGTCGACAACACGCCCGAGCTGGTGGATGAGTTGCGCGCCCACGTCGCCAAGAAGATCGGCGCCATCGCGCGCCCGGACGAGCTCTACTACGCCGCCGAGCTGCCCAAGACCCGGAGTGGCAAGATCATGCGCCGGCTGCTGCGGGACATCGCCGACGGCAAGGCCCTGGGGGACACCACCACCCTGGCGGACCCGACGGTGGTCGCGAAGCTGAAGGAACAGTACGAGGACGAATGATTCGGAAGGCGGTGACAGCGGCGTGGGGGGCGTCCCGGAAATCAGGAGACGGGTGCCGCCGGGTTCATGCGCTGGAGCGCGCCCGGGTTCGGGCATTGATCGTGCTACGTCCGCCCACCGTCTACAGATTTCCGGGACGCCCCCCACGCCGCTGTCACACTGAAGTCATTCCCTGGACACGCCCGAGACCATCACCCGAATACCCGGAAGTACATTTCGGCCAGGGGCGGTTCCATTACGGCGGCGTCCTGCATTTCCTTCCCGATCGCGGGCCGTAACGGGTCATAGAGGCGGTTGACCTCGGCCAGGACCTCGGCCTCGTCCATCTTCGTGAGCCGGCCGCCTTCCACCACCACCTCTCCGTTCACCAGCACCGTGTCCACGGAGCTGCCGTTCTCGCAGAGCACCAGTTGAGTGATGACGTCGTTCAGCGGCGTGAATGCGGGGGTGTCGCGTTTCAGCAGCGCGATGTCGGCGAGGCGGCCGGGCTCCAGCACGCCGCAGTCGAGGCCGAAGGCCCGGGCGCCCCAGCGGGTGGTCATGGACAGGGCCTGGCGGGCGGTGATCCAGTGGTTGAAGTCGTGGTCCCGGGTGTTGTGGATCAACGTTGCCAGCCGCATGGCGTCGAACATGTTCTGGCTGTCGTTGGAGCAGGCGCCATCGGCTCCCAGGGCCACCCGGCCGCCCGCGGCCAGGAAGTGGGGAATCGGCGCCAGGCCGCTTCCCAGGCGCAGGTTGCTGGCGGGGTTGTGCACCGGCGTCGCGCCCCGTTCCACGATGATCTCGACGTCTTCCGGCTCGATCCAC
>JAPOQB010000886.1 GCA_026710965.1 Deltaproteobacteria bacterium
CCCGGCCCGTAGGTGTCCGCCGTGTCGTCGCCGTCGGTGTCGAACGAGGGCGTCGACTCGATGGCCACCGTATCGACCGTTGGCCGCGGCACCCCCTCCAGCCAGTGCACCTTGTGCCCCGTGTCATGGGCGATCCCGTCGTGACGGATCCACGCGTGTGTCTTCGCCCCCGCCGCCGCCCGAATCGTGCCGCCGTTCAGCGCCAACGTGTCCTCGAGTACCGCGATGCCGGCGGTGGAGACGTCCGGCTCCGCGACCGTGTGGACGAAATCCACTGCCGTGAGCGTGTGGCTCTCGTACGTGGCCGCGACCCCGTCGTGATCCGGGTCCATCCTGATCTTCACCGACGGCACCCCGCCGCTCGTGTCGACCGCCACCGCCTCGCTGAAGGTGAGCCGGACGCGGATGGTCTCGCCCGGCCCGTAGGTGTCCGCGGTGTTGTCGCCGTCGGTGTCGAACGAGGGCGTCGACGCCATCGCCGCCGCCGTGACCGTCGGCCCCGCCGACGTGTTGGTCACGCCCAGGTCCGTGAAACTCGGCACCACGGTGCGGACAGTGCCCTGCAGTCGCTTGTCCACCGGCATGAGGTAGTCCAGATCGTCCGCCGGCATGGTGTAGCCCACCTTGACGGTTTCGCCCTGATTCACCGCCGCGGCCAGGGTCAGCGTCACCACACTCCCCTTGATCGCAACCGCGCTGACGTCCACCTCGTTGCCGTCCGCGGTCACGCTGAAGGTGGCCGTCGCCGGTACCGGGGTTCCTCTCACTGTCTTGTCGAAGTGGATCTCGAGGAGGCTATCTCGCACCCTGCTTCTCTTGGCGGTCGGCGGCGAGAGGTCGAGGGTGAAGCTCTCCACGTCCACGCCGCTAGTGGTCCTCAGCTTCGAACGGTTCGTCGGGTTGGTGTAGCTGAACGTGAGCGTCTCTGACTGGACGATACCTTGGGTATACTCCACATGAAAAACGCTCCCGCGAAGGCCTGTTCCAATCATTTTCTGAACCTTACCGTCCTTGAGGGTGGTCATGCTTCCGCCCCAGGGATGCTCTGGCGCCAAGTCATGGCTGAATACGAAGAACAATAGCCTTCGGTGGTAGATGGGGTCCTTATCGCCGGGGGAGTGGCCCGCCGATACCTTGATGACGCGCACCTCGTCCTGCGCCGGCGCGACGCCAGGAAACACCACCAGCGCGACGGCGAGCAACACCGCCACGCACCCTGCCAGAGCAAGACACCGAAAACCGAACTCGAAACGCGAACGAAGAACCGAGGGGAGTCTCCTTCGACGCTCTCTCACCCCCTCGGACACGAGTTCCATGGTTGGCGTTATACCAGAATCCGAGTAGCCCCTTTGTGAACATCCGGTCTTAAATGATATCTTTTTCGTGAGTTACGTTCATGTTTGTACGTCGCGCCGCCCGTCAGAACCGGAGCCGGAGGTCGAGCCCCAGGGCGTGATCGGGATGGCGCGGGCGGCTCTGGCGCCGCTCGCCCCAGAGTTCCACGGCGAGGGCCGCCCGTGGCGCCTCGAACCGGGTCCCCAGCTTGAGCCGCGGGCCCTCCTCGCCGGCGAGACGCGCCTCGGCAAACGGCGTGAGCATCCCGCCCGCCGGCGCCGCGACGCCGTAGCCCAGGCGCGCATCGAGGGACCGCGTTTCGCCGCCGGTGCCGCCGGACAGCCGCGGCA
>JAPOQB010000179.1 GCA_026710965.1 Deltaproteobacteria bacterium
AGCCCGGCCGCCTTCTTCAGCAACACCGCCGCCGGAGGAGTCTTGGTGATGAAGCTGAAGGTGCGATCGGCGTAGACCGTAATGATGACGGGGATGATCATGCCTTGTTCCGCCTGCGTGGCGGCATTGAAGGCCTTGCAGAACTCCATGATGTTGACGCCGCGCTGCCCCAGGGCCGGACCCACCGGAGGGCTGGGATTCGCCGCTCCCGCCGGTATCTGCAACTTGATCTCACCGATCACCTTCTTGGCCATGGCTTAGTGTCCTAACTCCGTTCTACCTGAATGAAATCCAGCTCCACCGGGGTCGCCCGGCCAAAGATGCTGATGAGCACGCGCAACTTGCCCTTGTCGGGCTTCACTTCCTCGACCACACCGTTGAACTCGGAGAAGGGTCCGTCGATGACCTTGATGCTTTCACCCACCGAGAAGACGACCCGGGGCCGCGGCCGTACCGCGCCCTCCTCCATCTGCTGGGTGATCGCCCGCACTTCCTCCTCGCTGACCCACGGCGGTTGCGTGCCGCCGCCGACAAACCCGGTCACCTTGGGAGTGGACTTGACGACGTGCCAGGTCTCGTCGTTCATCTCCATCTGAACCAGGATGTATCCGGGAAAGAACTTTCGGGAGGAGGTGCGCTTCTTTCCCTTCACCAGCTCGACGACCTTCTCGGCCGGCACGAGAATCTCCCCGAACCAGTCGCCGTTGCCTTTCAACACCTTGATGCGCTCCTCGAGCGCAGCCTTGGCCTTGTGCTCGAACCCCGCGAATGTGTGGACGACGTACCAGTTCTTTGCCATTGAACACCCGGTCACATCAACGCAACAGCCACTGTCTCGCGTAGGAAAGCAGGATATCCACAAGCCCGAGATAAATGGCGAAGAAGATCACCACCAGCACGACAACACCCGTTGCCGCGTAGGTCTCCCTTCTCGTGGGCCAGTGAACCCGCTTCAGTTCCTGCCACGCTTCCCGAACGAAGTCGGTGGCCCGCCCCACGAAGGCGAACGAATCAGTGAGTTTCTCCATCGCGCGCGATGAGATGGCGGGTCAGGCAGGACTCGAACCTGCAACAGCCGGATTTGGAGTCCGGTGCTCTACCAATTGGAGCTACTGACCCGGTCCCGTTGACTCAGACCCGGATTTCCTTGTGCGCCGTGTGGGTACGACAACTGGCGCAGAACTTCTTGAACTCAAGCTTGTCCGTGGTTTTCTTCTTGTTCTTGGTCGTGGTGTAATTCTTGCGCTTGCAACGGTCACAGGCCAGTCCCACCAAGTCACGCATCTTTCACCTCCGCCTACTGGACGATTTCGGTAACGACCCCTGCGCCCACGGTACGGCCGCCTTCCCTGATGGCGAAGCGCAGCCCGTCGTCCATGGCGATGGGGGTGATGAGGTCCACGTCGATGTGAATGTTGTCGCCCGGCATGATCATCTCGGTGCCCTCGGGCAGCGTCGCGACACCGGTCACGTCGGTCGTGCGAAAATAGAACTGCGGCCGATAACCGTTGAAAAACGGCGTGTGCCGTCCACCCTCTTCCTTGGTCAGGATGTATGCCTCGGCCTTGAACTTGGTGTGCGGCGTAACGGTCTTTGGCTTGGCCAGGACCTGTCCTCGTTCCACCTCGTCACGCTTGACGCCTCTCAGGAGCACGCCGATGTTGTCGCCGGCCTGGCCCTCGTCGAGGAGCTTGCGGAACATTTCGACACCGGTGGCCACGGTCTTCTGGGTTTCCTTCAAGCCGACGATCTCGACCTCGTCACCGACATGCAGGATGCCCCGCTCCACACGGCCCGTCACCACGGTGCCCCGGCCGCTGATGGTGAACACGTCCTCCACCGGCATGATGAACGGCTTGTCCACATCCCTGAGCGGATCGGGAACGTAGCTGTCCACGGCATCCATCAACGCGATGATCGAGTCGGTGCCCAGCTCGCCTTCCTCGCCATCCAGAGCCTTCAAGGCGCTGCCGGTGACAACGGGAATGTCGTCTCCGGGGAACTGATACTTGGACAGCAGCTCCCTCACCTCCAGCTCCACCAGCTCCAGCAGTTCGGGGTCGTCCACCATGTCGGCCTTGTTGAGGTAGACCACGATGGAGGGGACGCCCACCTGCCGCGCCAGCAGGATATGCTCGCGGGTCTGCGGCATGGGTCCGTCGGCCGCGGACACCACCAGGATGGCGCCGTCCATTTGTGCGGCACCCGTGATCATGTTCTTGATGTAGTCCGCGTGTCCGGGGCAATCCACGTGGGCGTAATGCCGATTCGCTGTCTGGTACTCGACATGCGCGATGTTGATGGTAACGCCCCGCTCCCGCTCTTCCGGAGCCTTGTCGATCTGGTCGAACGGCACGAAATCAGCGCCTCCCTTTTCCGCCAGCACCTTCGTAATGGCCGCCGTCAACGTCGTCTTGCCGTGATCGACATGGCCGATGGTACCGATGTTGAGATGTAGTTTCGTGCGCTCGAATTTTGCCTTGCTCATCTTCTCCTCCTGTGGAACTCACGCAGATTGATTCAATTCCCTCACAAACAGGCAAAGCCCAGGAGCGGGCTTGAACCGCCGACCTCGTCCTTACCAAGGACGTGCTCTACCGACTGAGCTACCTGGGCATGGGGTCACGTGACGAAAGGCGGCCGCCACCGGCGGGTCACGCCAAACGGGCCACTTCGCACGGACATTAGTGGAGCGGGAAACGGGATTCGAACCCGCGACCCCGAGCTTGGAAGGCTCGTGCTCTAGCCAACTGAGCTATTCCCGCAAAAAATGACTCCTTCGCTCAAGAGTCCTTAAAACTGATGGTGGAGAGGGGAGGATTCGAACCTCCGAAGCCGATCGGCGGCAGATTTACAGTCTGCTCCCTTTGTCCACTCGGGAACCTCTCCCCGATTCGCTTGCTCGAGTTCTTGCGCGGATCGGACGGGTTCGACAGGCATTCAACAACGCTCACGTGGAGCTGGCGATAGGATTTGAACCTACAACCTGCTGATTACAAATCAGCTGCTCTACCGTTGAGCTACGCCAGCGGATCAGCGCCTCTCGCCCAAGAACAAAAGGCCACACTTACCCGGTCCCTCTTTCTGGAAACAGGGCACACGTTGGCCACACAGATTACCGTGATATTAAGCATTTGTCGGAGAGAATGTCAACGGGGCTCGTTGTCTCGCCAACTCATAGACGAACATACCCCAGGCCACGCTGACGTTCAACGAGCCGACCCGGCCGTTCATGGGAATGGATACCAGATAGTCGCAACTCCGCCGGATCAATGGCCGGATACCGCGCTCCTCCCCACCCATGACCACGGCCAGCTTTTCCGGATAGACCAAGTCACAAGCCGGTTTCTCTCCCTGAGCGTCAAGCCCCACCACCCAATAACCCCGATCCCGAAGCGCCGCAAGTGCGCGAGAAAGGTTCGAAACACGGTAGAGATCAAGGTGGTGGACAGCTCCGGCGGAGGCCTTGGTCACGGCCGCCGTAACCCCGGCGGCGCGATCCTTCGGAAGGACGATGCGGCCGACCCCCATGGCCTCGCACGTGCGCAGGATGCCGCCCAGGTTCCGGGGGTCCACGACTCCGTCCAGAAAGAGCACGCAGTCGTGGGCCGCGGGGTGCGACGCGGCCAGCAGCGCCTCGAACGACCGGTAGGTGAACGGCGCCAACCGGGCGGCGACCCCCTGGTGATTCGCCCCTTGAGTCAGGGCATCCAGGCCACGGGCGTCGATCTCCGAGATCCGACAACGTTCCTGCCGGGCGGCCTGCTCCACCTTGCGCAGCGCGGGGCCGCGACTGCCCCGGAGCACCAGCACTTCAATGACGTCGCCCGGCGCCGCCCGGAGCTTCTCCAGGACCGGATGGATCCCGTAGACAAGCACCGATTTCCGTTGGCCGCCGCCATGCTCGCGCTGGATTGAGGATTTCATCAAAGAAAGCTACCATTGCCGGTGTGCATCGGACCTTGAGCGCCTATGTAGCCGGTCAGATCAT
The DNA here is from genome assembly GCA_026710965.1 of Deltaproteobacteria bacterium. Classification (GTDB taxonomy): domain Bacteria; phylum Desulfobacterota; class Binatia; order UBA9968; family JAJDTQ01; genus JAJDTQ01. The sequence goes on from JAPOQB010000179.1 coordinate 3,992, forward strand.
CCCACCTTTCCTGGTCGGACTCTTCGCCTTCACCCTCGTCTTCCTTGCCGGCCGTATCGTGCGCCTTGTCGAGCTCGTGGTCAGCCGCGGCGTGCCGGCCGGCCAGGTCGCGAAACTGTTCGGACTGATCCTGCCGACCCTGCTGGAGACGACCCTGCCCATGGCCTTCCTGCTGGGGATTCTTTACGGTTGCGGCCGTCTTTCGCGAGACAACGAGACGCTGGCCTTCAAGGCGTGCGGCGTCGGCCCGTTCCATTTCCTCATCCCCGTGGGCCTGGTCGCGCTGGTGGTATCGCTGCTGGGCCTCGGCCTGTCGGTTTTCGTCCGGCCCGCCGCCAACCTCGCCGTGAAGCAGGAGCTTTACGCCATCGCCCAGAGCCGTGCCGGATCGCTGCTCAAGGAACAGGTGTTCAACGATGTCTTCCCCGACGTGCTGATATACGTCGACCGGGTGGTCCCGCCAGGCAACACCTTTCAGGGCGTCCTGATCGTCGACCAAAGGGACCGCAACACCGAAAATCTTATCATCGCGCGGGTCGCGCTGCTACTTGCCGACGCGAACTCCATCGGCTTGAGGCTGTACGACGGCATGATCCATGAGCGGCGGACGGAGCGCGCCGGTTTCAGCCGGACATCGTTCAACGTCTACAACCTCCATCTCGAGTTGGATCATCTGCTGTCGCCGCTGGCGCCGGGACGGCGGGGGCCGGAGGACATGTCACTCGGCGGCTTGCGCGAAACCATCCGGTCGAAGTCCGCGCGGGGCGCAAGCGCGATACCGGAAATCATGGAGACCCATCGGCGATTCGCTTTCCCGTTCGCACCGCTGATCTTCGCGGTGCTCGGGATCGCCATCGTTCTGACACCGAGTCGGCCGTCGGCGGGGCGTGCCCACGGGGTTGCCTCATGCCTGGCGTGGCTGTTCACCTACTACGCCCTGCTTTCCGTGGGCACCGCCATGGCGGAGAACGGGAAGATTCCGCCCGGGCTGGGATTGTGGCTGCCCAACATTCTGGTGGGGTTGATCTCCATCTACCTTTTCATCAGAGCGTTGAAGGAATCACGGCCACCGTTTCGCCGCACGGTGCGGGACACGCTTCAAGCCCTGGGGCGAGGTTCATGACACGCCGCGAGGTCCATAGGAGATGACCCGCTCCAAGGGCCCCCTTCTGACTCCGCACCTGGGAAGCAT
>JAPOQB010000863.1 GCA_026710965.1 Deltaproteobacteria bacterium
GCCGCCGCCAGCAGGATCACCACGGCGACCACCTTGAGGTTACGCCAGTTGCGGGCTCCAACCACCGGCACGGCCACGGCGAGCGCGAGACAGGGGAGGAACAGGCAGTCCACGGCCGCGGCCGCAAGCGCCGGTCCGGTGGCGGCCAGCACCCGGCCCGCCGCCCAGAGCCCCGCCAGGGCCGCCAAGCTCACCCCCGCGAGCGTGGCCCGGCCGGTCCAGGTCCGCGCGGCCGTCAACAGGAAGCCGGCCAGCACCGCGGCGGCGAAGCCGAACACCATCTCGTGGGCATGCCACGCCGTGCCCGCGAGATAGCCGGGGCCGGGTAGCGGCAGATCGGCCCCGAACCGCCACAACGGCACCGCCGTCGCCGCGAAGACCGCCGCCAGCAGATAGAAAGGTCGAAAGCCCATGTGGAGCACGGGCCATGAACGCGTCTCTTCGGGCATCGTCTTCATCGCTGCCGACGACAAGATTTCCTGCGCATCTTCGTCAACGTATTTGCGGAAAGTAACACTCGGGCTCGAACACGGCCAGCACGGCAAGCCCGATGGAACCGACGGCGAAGGATTCAGAAACAGTTGCCGACGGTGGACAAACGAACCTCTGTGGCTCAGAGCAGCGGCAGGATGGCGCCGAACAGCACGCCCTCGAACAGCGTCCGGTGCAGCATGAGCTCCAGGCTCACATACACCAGCGCCCACACCGTCACGGCCGCCACGACGCACCGCTGCCAGGACAGCTTGGCGAAGCTGCGCAGGAACACGACCATGTAGATGGGGATGGTGAGCAGGAAGCCGATGAGCAGGACCAGCACGCAGAAGACCCCCAACCAGGCCACGACGGGGGCGGCCTTGGACCAGGGCGCCACCTCCACGGTGTCGTCCGGGGCGGCCCGAGGGGAGAGCAACTCGCGTCCCAGGCAGAACAGGATGAACGCGAGTGTGGGAATGCCCAGAACCAGCGGCACCAGCCCGCCCTGTCCCTCGAAGCCGAAGGAGGGGATCACCACCACCAGCACCACCGCGAGGTAGAGCAGGTTCACGATCACGTAGCTGTAGTTCACGCGCTTCATGGCATGACCGTCAGCGGGTGCGCAGCCGCGCAATCAGCGGGACTACCACCATCGTCACGATGAGGATCCAGGAGATCACACTGTCGAAAAAGCCCAGATAGCTGCCGTCGTGGATGCGCACCGTCAGCAGGAACGAGTTCTCCGCCAGATTCCCCAGCACGAATCCGATGACCAGCGGCAGCACCGGCACGCCGGCCCGCCGCATGCCGAACCCGAGGATTCCCAGCAGCACCACCAGCACCACGTCCCAGATGTTCTCCCGCAGGATGTAGGTGCCCGCGAGGGAGACCACCGCGATGATGGCGGACAGGTAATACACCGGCACCCGGGTGATGATGGCCAGGTAGCGGGCGGCCAGCAGGCCGACGATGCTGGCGAAGGCGTTGGACACCACGTAACCGTTGAGCAGGGTCCAGATGAAGATGGGCTTGTCGAGGATCAACTGCGGCCCGGGCGAGACCCCGTGCATGATGAAGATGCTCAGCAGCAGCGCCATGGCCAGGCTTCCGGGGATGCCGAAGCTCAGGGTGGTCAGCAGCGCGCCGCCGTCCTTGGAGTCGTTGGCCGCCTCGCTGGCGATGACGCCCTCCGGATTGCCCGTGCCGAAGGAGGCCGGGTCCTTGGAGGCCTGCACGGCCACGGTGTAGGCGATGAGGTTGGCGGTCTCGCCGCCCACCCCGGGGATGATCCCCACCAGCGTGCCGATCGACGAGCTGCGCAACAGGCAGACCACGTAGCGGAAGTTCTCCATCACGCCCTGCCACGCGCCCCGGATACTGGCCTGGATGTTGTCCCGGGCGATGGTGCCGCCCTGGGCCGAGTAGTTGATGAGCTCGCCGATGGCGAACAGCCCGACGAAAAACGGGATCAGGGGGATCCCGTCCCACAGGTACTCGCTGCCCATGGTGTAGCGGATGAGGCCCGTGGGCTCGTTGAGCCCCACCAGGGACAGCAGGATGCCGACCCCGCCGGCGATGAGGCCGTTCAGGAGCGACCCCTGGCTCACCGTGGCGGTGGTGACCAGCCCGAACACCACCAGCCAGAAGATCTCCGGGTGGCCGAAGGCGATCACCAGCGGGCGCATGACCTGGATCAGCAGGGCCAGGATCACGAGCCCGAACAGCGCGCCCAGGAGGCACGCCCCGGCCGACAGGCCCAGCGCCCGCGCCGCCTCGCCGCGTTGGGCCATGGGGTAGCCGTCGAAGCAGGTGGCGGCGTTCACCGGAGTGCCCGGCGTGTTGAGCAGGATGGCGCTGACGGAGCCGCCGAAGGAGCTGGCTCCCATGATGCCCGAGAACAGGTAGACCGCGGTGATGGCGTCCCAGGTGAAGGTGAACGGCAGCAGCATGGACATGGCGAGGATGCCGCCCAGGCCCGGAACCGCGCCGAAGATGAGCCCGATGATGCTGCCGACGCAGAGCGTCAGTATGACGTGCGGCTCCGAGATGGTGACCAGGGCGCCGCCGAATCCCTCAAACATGAACGCGGGTGTCCTGTGTCACGCGACTGCGGAGGTCCGGAAGGAAGCGGCACGGCACGGCCCCGGGAGGCGGGACCGTGCCGTGTCAGCGTGGGTACGGATCACTTGATGTACTTCTTGAGCAGCGGGGTATTGTCTCCCACCAGGGCGATCATGTCGCTGATGAGCTTGGTGGTGTTCTGCTTGCTCAACGGCGCCACGATGTTGCCGTTGGCCTCGATCCGTTCCTTCAGTGCCGCGTCGTTGTTGACCTTCACCAGGGCCGCCTCCACCACGGACGCGATGTTGTCGGGGGTCTTGGGCGGCAGCGCGTATAGGTTCTGCCCCACCAACGAAGCCGATCCCAGCGCCGGGAACCCCTGTTCCACGCCGGTAGGAATGTCGGGGAACTTGGGGTGCCGTTTCGGCAGGTAGACGGCAACGGCCTTGGCGTCACCGGACTGAATCGCCGTGGTCCAGCGCTTGGTCAGGGGCAGATTGGTGATGGTGATGTCGCCACGGATGATGCCCGTGATCAGCTCGGGGCCCTTGAAGCCGGCGATGAACTCCACCGGGAAGCCCACCAGGTTGGCGGTGATGACGGAGATGGGGAACGTGTTCCCGCCGGTTCCGGTGATGCCCGCCTTGATGGGCTTCTTGGCCGTCTTCATCTGCTTGAGCGACGTCCACTGGTCCTTGCCCTTCTTGGTGGTGGCCTGCATGAAGTACGGGTTGGACACTTGGCGTCCGATCCAGGTGAAGCTCCGCAGGTCGGGCTTCATCCCCCGCGCCACCTGGTTGACGGCCTGTCCGGGCAGGTTGATGGCGGCCATGGTGTAGCCGTCGGGCTTGGACCGGTTCAGGATGGACACGGAGTTCCTGCCCCCGGCGCCCGGTACGTTGCGGATGACCACGGGGACGCCCAGCAGCTTCGACATGACCTCGCCCTGGAGCCGCGCGGCGGTATCCATGGCGCCGCCCACCGAGAAACCCACCAGGATGGTGATGGGCTTGCTGGGCTTCCAGTCCGCGGCCGTCGCCGGCGTCACCGCCAGCACCAAGGCCCCGGCCACCAGCACGACCAGGCACACGTGACTCAACGTCTTCAGAATTCGCATTGTGGGCTCCTTTCGGTTTGACGAAAATCCAGTCAGGAAAAGACTCTCCAGACAATAGCCATGGTGAAGGCGAGGTTGAAGCCGATCATCCATTTCAGCAATAGCAGTTCCCTTTCGAGCCGCTGAGTATCGGTTTTGGTAGCCAATTGGGTTTCGATGGCTTCCGCGAAGGCATCTTTCTGCGCTTCCGCGAAGGCGATGGCCTGCTTGCGTTCAAGCCCCGCCTCCTCAAGGCGTTGCGCGAATTTCAGAGTGTCGAACGTCGTGATACTCATGGCGTCTTCGTGGTCGATGCGAAATCGCTTTGCTGTCCGGCGCGTGGAAAATTCTTGCACTCATTTGATTGCCGGTCAAGGTCTTCTGCGACTGAGCAGCGAGGGATCGAAAGGCTCCAGCAGCCCCTCCAGCCGCACCTCGCGCACCATGTCCCGGGGCGGCCGGGCCCGCTCCGGGTACTGGACCGGTGGCGCCGGCTTGGTGGCGTCCAGGATCATGACCGCGCCCATCACGGGCTCATGGGTGCCGTCCAGCGTATAGTTCCAGTTGGACGGCAGCAGGTCCCCCGGCCCGTTCCAGTCCGGAATCGTGAGCACGTCCTCGTCCGGACGCATGCGGGTGCCCACCGCCCAGGTCACCTCCGGCTCGTTGAACACGTTGATGTCGTCGTCCACCACCACCACGCAGCGGAGATTCTCGGGCTCGGTGGAGATGGCGGCCATCGCCGCCCGCTTGACCTCCGAATCCCTGGTCTTGCGGATGGAGATATAGCAGTGGGTGCGC
>JAPOQB010000637.1 GCA_026710965.1 Deltaproteobacteria bacterium
AAAAGTAGCCCTCACCGCTGCCATGCGTAAGCTCCTCACCATCCTCAACGTCATGGCTCGTGAACAAACCCTTTGGAACCCCTCGCATCATCCAAATACTGGCTGCCCCTTGACTCCTCAACACAGTTGCTGAGCGTAGCGCAGCGAAGTCGAAGGACGCCATCCACAATCGATCAGAATCCACGTCGGGTCTTGACGCTCAACCCATAGCTCTATAGTGTGAGCCGCACATCACCGTCTCTGACGAATCAAGGGAGGTTTCCATGCGAAGCTTAATCACCAAAACGATGGCGCTATCGCTCGGCTTGGTCATTTGCCTTTCCGGCATGGCGCTGGCGTCGAGCGCGGAGCTGATAGCCGCGGCCAAGAAGGAAGGCAAGCTGCGGCTGATCACGTTCTCCAGTTTCAGGAAGGCTGCCGAGTCCTTTCAGAAGAAATACGGCATCACGGTGGAGGGCACCTACGTGGGCGCGCCCGGCGTGCTCCGCAAGGTGAGCCAGGAATCCCAGGCGGGGATCTTCGCCATCGACATGTTCGGCGCCTCCCCGGGGCCGTTGAGCGGACTCAACCACCTGACCCAGTCCTACAAGCCCGCCGGCTACGAGAAGGTCGCGCATCACATGGAGGCGCTGCCGAAAGACTGGAACCTGGTGCCGATCTTCATCCACGTGGCGGGAGCGTCCTACAACAAGGAGCTGATTCCGCCGGAGAAGGCTCCCCGCAGTATCCAGGATCTGCTCAAACCCGAGTACAAGGGCAAGATCATCTCGCGCACGCCGTGGCTGGGGTCCAACTACCTCGTGCACATCGCCTCCCTGCAGTCCTGGTTCGGCGGCAACGAGGAGAAGTGGGCCAACTTCTGGAAGGCGTTCAAGGTCAACGTAGGGCGGTACGAGCCCAAGTGGGGGCCGCTCCACCAAGCGGTGGGTCTCAAGGAGTTCCCCCTGGGCATCTTCACCCTGCCGTACACGCCGTTCACCTTCGGGCGAAGCTACCCCGGGCTCGGCTACTCCACGTTCCGGGAGCCGGCCATCTGGTGGCCCAACATGCTGGCGATTCACGGGAAGGCCCCGCATCCCAACGCCGCCAAGCTCTTCATGGATTTCGCCATCAGCGCCGAGGGACAGAAGCACTTCATCGATGAGGGCCTGATCCCGGCCGACAGCTCCATGAAGCCGAGAGGCTCCCTTGTCAAGGAGCTCGAGGGCGTCAAGTTTTTCGCCAAGGCGCCGGAGATCATCGCCCACGAGGTCAGCAACAACAAGGACGCCTGGACGAAGCGTATCCAGGCGCTCTACCAGTAGCCTGAAGGCGCGAGCGCCGGAACGACGCGGAGGACCATGTTCGAATTCTTTCCAGGGAACCGAAGCTGGTCCTTCGCGTGCATCCGGCTTCTCGCCGAGAGCTACTACGGCGGCGGTGAGTTCAACGAGATCCACCGCACGACGCAACGCATCAAGGCCGGCGATACCGAGAGCTGGCACGCCGAGTGGCGTGAGACCGCGGACCGGGTCGCCGCCCGGGGCCGGGAGCACCGGGCCGGCGGCCATCCCGAGAGCGCCCGGAAGGCCTTCTTCCGCGCTTCCAACTACTACCGTGTCGCCGAGTTCGTCCTTCCCTTCACCGACGGCAGGAAGGTCCCCACCTACCGCAAATCCGCCGAGAGCTTCCACGCCGCGGCGGAGTTGTCACCCGGCATCGAGCGCGTCGAGGTGCCCTACGAGGACACCTCCATGCCCGGCTATTTCTTTCACGCCCCGGCCGGCGCCGGCGAGAAGCCGCCGGTGCTCATCTTCACCGGCGGCGCCGACTCCACCGCCGAGGAGGTCTACTTCGTCGGCGGACCCGAGGCGGCGAAGCGGGGTCTCGCGCTACTGATCGTCGACGGCCCCGGCCGCGGCGGCATGCTCCGGCTGCGTAACAGCCTGGCCATCCCCGACTTCGAGCGGCCGGTGTCGGCCATGGTGGACTACCTGGAAGCCCGCGGCGACGTCGATACGGACCGCATCGCCCTCATGGGCATGAGCATGGGCGGCTACTACGTCACCCGCGCCGCCGCCTACGAGAAGCGCGTCAAGGCCTGCGTCTCGCACTTCGGCCCCTACGACTGCTACCGGGACATCTACGAGTTCTATGAACCCCTCAGAGGACAGTTCCGCTCGATCACCGGATCGAGCACCGAGGACGAGGTCCGCCACCGCCTGAGCCAGTTCACCCTCGCCGGCAGCATCGAGAAGGTCGAGTGCCCGCTGCTGATCCTGCACGGCGAGGACGACATCATCACCGACCCCCGCTGCGCCCAGCAGACCTACGACGAAGCCAGGTGCGAGAAGGAACTACGCTTCCTCCGCGCCGGCGAGCCCGGCGCCGTCCACTGCTCCTACGACAACCACGCGGAGATCTTCCCGTTCATGCACGACTGGGTGGCGGCGAGGGTGTAAGCGGGCTGGGCGTCTGCGAGCGGTTCACTGGCGGTCGCTGATTTCTAGTTTGACTATGTCCTGCGCCCGCGTTCGCAAGTGCTTGTTTCTCTCGCTTGGACTGACACGGCTTTACCGGCCTCCAAATCTGGTCGGCGCTTTCAAGCGTGTTGGTTGTGGCTGGCTGGGCCGGTGCGGACCCGCGCGACCTGAGCGTGTTTGGCGTGAAACCCAGGGGTGATTGGGGGATGCTGAGGCAAAAGAGTTCCGATTCTTCGTGGTGTTTCGTCGTTTCGTGGATCGTCGACGCATCGTGAGACATACACCTGCCTTGGGGAGTCAGCTAGAAGCCAACGCAGACTCGGGCCGAGTTTTGCATGAGTATTTTCAGGTGTACCGTAAAATACTCATGAGTTTCTTAGAGCACGCACGGCGGCAATGCTGCGAGGTTGGTCACCAGTTTCTAGGCTTCGAGATGGTTGTTCCGGGTATGGGGTCGGGAAATAGGGCGGACTTCAGCATTGCCGGCCGTATGTGCCGCACATGACTTGCCACGGCTTTCAGCTTTGGGGCCATCTGCCAACGCCCTGGGCACACGACGAACACCGGTTTCTTGCGTTCCGTGGTCACCATCTGAATCGGCGTGACTAAGTCGGTGTCGTTGGAGATCACCACGGCAGCATCAAACAGGCCTTTCCATTGCATCGTCCAACAGGTGGACCGCAAGGTTTACATCCGAGCCTTTCTCTTCCATCGTATGGACCTCCGCGATCAGAGCATCGGGTAACGGAGTGGTAGTCTTGCGCCGCCGCTTCTTTCCCGTATTCCGCGTCGGCTAGTTGTCGACGGGGAGAGTCGCCGATCCGCCGACTTGGTTTCAGCCACCGGTAAGACGTTCCCTTCAGGGAGCCGTAGTACAGGTTGAAGCCGTCGACGTATACCCGGGTTCGCATGGACTGTTGATAAAGCAAGGGCCGCTCTGGCGAGCGGCCCTTGAGCCGACAGCACGCTGCCGGCGGGTAATCTGCCCCCCTTTATGGGACGGATTCACACCGGTTACAAGTCCATACCCTACGCCTCCCGCCGGGACACCAGCAGGTGCAGCCCCAGCGACATCAACAGCATGAGCACGCCGATGACGGCGCCGATGCCGAACTGGCCCTCGTCGAAGGCGCGCTGGAAGAGCAGGGTGGAAAGGACCTCGTTGCCGTAGGTGAAGAGGATAACGGCGCCGGCGAACTCCCGCAGGTAGATCTGGAACAGCAGGACCCACACGGAGAACAGTCCGCCCCGCAGGAACGGGATGACGATGCGGGTGATGGTTCCCAGGGCGCTGGCGCCGGAGGTCCACGACGCTTCCTCGAACTCCTTGTGGAACTGGAAGAGGAACGGGCTCAGGGTGCGCAGCGCGAACGGCAGGTAGTTGCCGATGAAGTAGAGCAGCAGGATCCACAGGGTGCCGTAGACCGGCGTCCGGATGTAGGCCCAGACGAAGCCCACCGCCAGGATGGTGCCGGGGAAGGCCAGCGGCAGCATGGTGGCGGCCTCGATGGGTCCCTTGAGCTTGACGCCGCTGCGCACCAGCAGATAGCCGACCCCCAGGGCGATGGCGACGGTGGCGGTGGCGGCGCCAAGGCACAGGATCAGGGTGTTGCCGAGCGCGCGCCAGAACACGGCGTCGCCCAGAGCGGCGTTCCAGTGATTGAAGGTGAGCTGGGTCAGCAGCTTGAGGCTGGGGGAGGCCACGAACTGGGAAAAGGAAAGCAGCACGATCACCACCGCGGGCAGCACGATCACCACCGCGAAGTACAGCGAGCAGCACACCAGCGCTACGTAGCGCCATGGCCCCAGGTCGTGGACGTTCTCCGGCCTGGCCTTGCCGGTGACGGTGACGAAGCTTTCCGCCTGTCTCACCAGGTGACGGTAAAGGAGTAGCGAAATCAGGCTCAGGGGGATCACCATCATCGCCAACGCCGCGGCGGTGTTGTAGTAGATCAGCGACTGGTAGTCCGAGGCGATGATGTTGAAGATGGCGGAGGTGAAGACGAAGATGCCGCCCGGCGCGCCGATGAGGATTGGCACCTCCAGGGTGATGAGCCCGATGACGAAGACGAGCAGGAACGAAGACAGGATCAATGGCCGCAGCACCGGCAGGGTCACCCGGCGGAGCGTTCCCGTAACCGTGTTGCCGCACGCGATGGACTGTTCTTCCAACGACGGATCCATGAGGCGGAAGGCGTTCATGGCGATGAGGAATACGATGGGAGACTCGTAGAGCACCATGAGGAAGATCATTCCGGGGAACGAGTAGATGTTGAACAGGTTGGTGCCGAAGGTCTCCCGGAACATGACGTTGAGGACGCCGATGCGCGGGCTCAGCAACAGGATCCATGCCAGCGCCGCTATGATGATGGGAAAGGCCCGCGGCACGATCCCCAGCTTGGCGAAGAGGCGGCCGTAGGGCATGTTGGTGCGAACCACGAGAAACGCCATGACGACGCCCAGCACCACCGAGATGGCCGCGGTCGAGAAGGCAAAGACCAGCGAGTTGAAGACCAGCGTGGGGATGTCCGTGGGGATGCTGATGTTCAGCGCCCGGACCCAGTTGTCCAGAGTGACGTGTCCCGCGGCCACCGGCGAGGACGACCAGAAGCTCCCGAACACCAGCGCCAGCACGGGGACGAGAATGACGAAGCCGATGACCACCATCAGGATGGTGTACACGGCCCGCATGGCGTTCTCGGTGTGCATGGCCTCCGGTCTCCGTTGTGGCTCTGGTTGCGGTCCCGGGGCGTGGCGCTCCGGGACCGTCAACCTGTAGCGTTAACATTTCCGGCCCGCCTGCCGCCAGCGCCGGCGGGCCGACGGCGCTACGCGGTGCGCAAGAGAAAGAGCTGGCCCGAGATGTAGCGCGCGGCGTCGGATATCAGGTAACGAATCAGGCCGGTGATCTCGTCCTTTTGCGTGAAACCTCCCAAAAGCGGGGACTGGGTCTGCTTCCGGGTCCACTGTTCATCCGACATGCCCGCCCTGGCCATGTCCGTCTCGGTGGCGCCGGGTCCGATGGCGTTGGCGGTGACGTTGTAGGGCGCCAGCTCGATGGCGAGGGTCTTGGTGAACGTAATGACCCCGCCCTTGGATGCGGCATAGTGGGAACCCAGGGCCTGCCCCGTGACCCCCCGGCCCGAGGCGACGTTGATGATCCGGCCCGACTTGCGCTCGGCCATGTGCTTGCCCGCGGCCTGGGAACACAGGAACAGCCCGGTCAGGTTGACCCGGATCACCCGCTCCCATTCCTCCGCCGGCATCTCCAGCACCGGGCAGCGCTTGATCACCCCCGCGGCGTTGAGCTGCACGTCGATGTGGCCGTACTTGTCGATGGCGGTCGCGATCATGTTGTCCACGCTCG
>JAPOQB010000582.1 GCA_026710965.1 Deltaproteobacteria bacterium
CCCGGTCTCGATCCAGCCGCGGACGCCGCCGCCGTCGCGCCGCACCAGCCGCACCTCCCAGTCGTTGTGCAAGTAGGCGACCTGGTAGATTTCGCGGCGCGCGAGGTACGCCGTGTAGTCGAAGTGCGCGTCCCAGTTCTTTGGCGCCCGCAGGCGCAACGGCACCCTCACCACGTCCCCGTAGCGCCAGTGCCGGTAGGCGTTGCGCACCGTCACCCGCACGTTGCCGGTGACGGCGCGGGACCCCTTCGCGGTCCAGTGCCGCTCCGCCTGGAGATGCCAGCGGCTGCGCCCGCCCTGCGCTTCCGGCTCGCGGTAGAGGCGCCCCTCGATGAGGGCCGTGCCGCTCTCCCCGGCGAGGTGCCGGACGTGGTCGGAAGGCAGCGACGGATGAAGCAGGGCGTGGTGCGCGGCGAAACCCCACTGGAACGCCAGTGCGCAGGCGAGCCCGAGCAGTCCCACACGGAGTGTTGCGAAACCGACAGCCACGGAGGACGCGGCAATGATCGCCGTGAGCAGCCACGCGCCGGCCGGATCGACCACGGACGCCATGGTCTGCCCGCCGAGAAGCGCGAGCAACGGAACGACCAGGAGGGCCGTGGGGTGCCTGTTCATGCCCGAGGAGGTCAAGCCGCGGAAAACTATTCCGCGGCGTGGAACGATTCGATAATGCGCTCGGCCACCGGCCGGCTCATGGACGGGACTTCCAGCAGTTCCTCCAGCGAGGCGTCTCGCAGCCGCTTCATGCTGCCGAAGCGCCGCAGCAGGGCTTTGCGGCGCGACGGCCCCACGCCAGGGATGCCGTCGAGGCCCGAGCGCAGGGTCTCGCGCTTGCGGACGCTCCGGTGGTAGGTGATGGCGAACCGGTGGGCCTCGTCGCGGATGCGCTGAAGCAGGAACAGGGCGTTGGAGTTGCGCCGCAGCACCACCGGGTTGCTGCGATTGGGCAGGAAGAGCCGCTCCTCCGACCGTTCGATTTCGGCCCCGCGCGGCGACGCGGTGACCCGCATCTTGGCCATGGCCACCACCTCCACATCCGTCACCCCGAGGTCCGCCAGCGCCGTGAGCGCCACCTGCAGTTGCCCCTTGCCGCCGTCCACCACCATGAGGTCCGGCAGGTCGGTCTCCCGCAGGCCGCGCTGGAAGCGCCGCTTGACGACCTCGTACATCATCGCGAAATCATCTCCGCGGGTCTCCGGGCCGACGGTGCGCACACGGTACCGCCGATAGTTCTGCTTGTCCGGCTGGCCGTCGAAGAACGACACCCGCGACCCCACGGCGTGGGTCCCCTGGATCATCGAAATATCGTAGCACTCGATCCTTTGCGGATACCGCCGCAGCCGGAGCTTCTGTTGCAGCTCCCGCAGCATCTTCTCCCGTTCGCGCTCCTGGTCGTGGCGTTCGCTGAAACCCTGCCGGGCGTTGTTCAGCGCCATCTCCAGCAGCTTGTGCTTCTCGCCCCGGAGCGGCCGGTGCAGCGTCACCTTCCTGCCCTTCCGCTCCTCCAGGTAGTCCTCGTGAACGGCCTGGTCCTCCAACTCCACCGGCACCAGGATCTCGTCGGGAACGAAGCGGTTTCCCTGGTAGAACTGCGTCAGCAGGGCGGCGACGATTTCCTCGTCGTCGAACTGGTGGTCTTCGAAGGAATAGGCCTGGTTGCCGGTGAGCTTTCCCTGCCGCACGAAGATCACCTGGACCTCGATGAACCCCCCCTCCCGGTACAGACCGAAGATGTCCTGGTCCGCGCCCCAATGGGACACCATGTGCTGCTTCTCCAGGGTCTTCTCCACCGCCCGGATCCGGTCCCGGAGGCGGGCCGCCTGCTCGAACTCCAGCGCCTCGGCGCGCGCCAGCATGCGTACTCGGAGTTGCTTGAGCAGATCGGCGCTCTTCCCTTCGATGAAAAGAACCGCCTGCCGCAGGTTCCCGGCGTACTCCTCCGGGTCGACGGAATAGACGCAAGGCGCCGGGCAGCGCTTGATCTGGAACTGCAGGCACGGGCGGTCGCGGTTGCGGAAGTTGTAGTCGGTGCAGCTCCGCAGCAGGAAGTGCTTTTCGATGACCTCCAGGGTCTCGCGCACGGCAATGGCGGAGGCGTAGGGGCCGAAGTAGCGGCTGCCGTCCTTGACGATGCTGCGGGTGGCCAGGATGCGCGGCCACGCGCCGGCGGTGACCTTGATGCTCAGGTAGCTCTTGTCGTCCTTGAGGCGGATATTGTAGCGCGGCTTGTACTGCTTGATGAGGTTGTTCTCGAGGATCAGCGCTTCCTTCTCGTTGCTGGTCACCAGGGTCTCGATGTCCTCCACCTGGCGCATGAGGAA
>JAPOQB010000719.1 GCA_026710965.1 Deltaproteobacteria bacterium
CGGAGCGGAATCGGAATTCCGCTTTGGCCGTCAGCTTGTCGAGCTGTCCCGAGACCTTCGCCGTCACCAGCGCCGTGATGCGGACTTCGTCCTCGTCGTATTCTTCGGCGAGTACCCGTCCCCGCGCCCGCAAGAACGGAATGATAACCGTCTCGGATTGCGGCAGCGTTAAACGGACCCGTTGCTTTCCCCGGTCCAGCAAATTGCCGATGGTTTCCAGCAGGTTGTCGATGCCGGTGCCGGTGCGGGCGGAGATCGGGCAAAGGCCCTCGTGGCCGTTCGGCGGGTAGATGGGCGGATTGACGGCGACATCGGTCTTGTTGGGCACAATGAGGCGGGGGGTCTCGGCCGCGCCGATGTCGTCCAGCACGGAGTCGACGATGGCGAACTGCTGTTCGGCCAGCGGGCTCGTCGGGTCCATCACGCACAACAGCAGGTCGGCCTGGTGGATCTCCTCCAGGGTGGCCTTGAACGCGTCCATCAGGGCATGGGGGATCTTGTTGATGAAGCCCACGGTGTCCACCAGCATCACCGTCTCGCCGTTGGGAAGCCGGAGCGCGCGCGTGCGCGGGTCCAGGGTGGCGAAGAGCTTGTCCTCCACCAGCACGCCCGCCCGGGTGAGGCGGTTCATCAGCGTGGACTTGCCGGCGTTGGTGTAGCCCACCAGCGCCACCGTGGGGTAGGGGATGGAGTCGCGCTCCTTGCGTTGCAGCCGCCGGGTCTTGGCGACGCCGTCCAGGCGCCGCTTGAGCCGGCCGATGCGTTCGCGGATGCGCCTGCGGTCCACCTCGAGCTGGGTCTCGCCCGGACCGCGCGTGCCGATGCCCCCGGCTATCCGGGACAGATGGGACCAGAGGCGGGTGAGCCGTGGCAGCAGGTATTCCAGTTGGGCCAGCTCCACCTGGAGCTTGCCTTCGCGGCTCTGGGCGCGTTGCGCGAAGATGTCCAGGATGAGTTGGGTACGGTCGATGACCCGCAGGTTCAGGGCCGATTCGAGGTTCCGTTGCTGCGCCGGCGTGAGGTCGTTGTCGAAGATGACCAGGTCCGGCCGTTGTTCGTCGGCGAACGCACGGATCTCGGTCACCTTTCCGGAGCCCACCAGGGTGGCCGTGTGCACCCTCCCCGAGTTCTGGCTGAACACGCCGATGACCTGGGCCCCCGCGGTGGCGGCGAGTCCCCGGAGCTCCTCCAGGCTGTCCTCGAGCGGAACGCGTTCACCCGTGGCCGGCGCTTCCACGCCCACCAGCACCGCGCGCTCGGGCTGCCCGTCCGAATGGTAGGATTCTTCGTTCAGGTTATCCGCTCCTTCTCGCCGTGATCCGGGCGCCGAACTTGCGGTGCACGGTATCCAGCAGCGTTTTCGACGGGTTGATGCGGAAGGTGGCGGGGCCGACAACCTTGGGCTCCCGGGCGGCGGTGGTGATATGCAGATAGACCGAGGACGGCCCCTGTTCCGGTGCGATGAGGTCGTGGAACGTTTGCAACTCCTCCCGGTTCACCTCTCGCAGGTAGAAATGAACTTCCCGGGGAATCGTGTTCGAGGGGGCGGTGATGGCCTGCGCACAGGCTTCCTCCAGCGGAACGATGTCGTTGACGATCAGGGTAACACGCTCTTCCCCAACGTCGAGCCTGCCCTTGACGCGGATGGGATCGTCGCGTCCGATGCAATCGGCGGCCTCCCGGTAGGTGTCGGGCCAGGCGATGGTATCCACGAACCCGGTCTTGTCCTCGAGATTGAAGTTGGCGTACCGGTCCCCCTTCTTGGTGTTCTTGAGCTTCAGCGCGGTCACCACCCCCACCATGGTCACATCGCCGTTGTTGCCATGTCCCCGGACCTGTTTCGCGGGCAAAACCCGGAGGCGCTTCAGGGATTCCTCGAATCGATCCAGCGGATGCCCGGTGATGTAGAAGCCCAGGGTCTCCTTCTCGAAGGCCAGGAGCTGGCCGCCGGTCCATTCGTCGACGGATTCGTAGGCGTCCATGGGATCCTTGGGCGCCGCCTCCAGCAGGTCGAACATGCCGAACTGGGAGCTGTCGCGGTCCCGCTGGGACGCCTGGCCGGCCTTCAGCGCGTCGTCCAGCGAGGCCATGAGGCGGGCGCGGTACACCCCGGTGGAGTCGAAGGCACCGCACTTGATGAGGCTTTCCACCACCCGCCGGTTGACGACCTTGAGGTCCACGCGCCGGCAGAAGTCGAACAGCGACTCGAACGGTCCCGTCTTGTCGCGGGTCTCCTGGATGGTCTCGACGGCGCGTTCGCCGACGTTCTTCACCGCCGACAGGCCGAAACGGATGCGGTCCTCCACCACCGTGAAGCGGGCGCCGCCCTCGTTGACGTCCGGCGGCAGCACCTCCACGCCCTGTTCGCGGCACTCGGCCAGGTTCTTGATGACCTTGTCGGTGTCGCCCATCTCCGAGCTCATCAGCGCGGCCATGAACTCCACGGGGTAGTGGGCCTTGAGCCAGGCCGTGTGGTAGGAGACCAGGGCGTAGGCGGCGGAGTGGGACTTGTTGAAGCCGTAGCGCGCGAAGGTCTCCATCTGGTCGAAGATGGCGGTGGCCTGCTCCTCCCGGATGTCATTGGCCTGGGCCCCCTCGATGAACCGCTGCCTCTGGCTGGCCATCTCCTGGGAGTCTTTCTTGCCCATGGCGCGGCGCAGGATGTCGGCCTCTCCGAGGCTGCAGTTGGCCATGTTCTGAGCGATCTCCATGACCTGCTCCTGGTACACGATGACGCCGTAGGTGTCCTTCAGGATCGGGCGGAGGGCCGGGTGCATGTAGGATGTCTGCACCTTGCCGCTCTTCCGCTTGATGTACTCTTCCGCCATGCCGCTATCCAGCGGCCCCGGGCGATAGAGGGCGAGAATGGCCACCAGGTCCTCGAAGCAGTCGGGCTTGATGCGCACGCTCATCTCCCGGATGCCCGTGCTTTCCAACTGGAAGATGCCGGTGGTGTTGCCGCTGCCCACTAGGCGGTAGGCTTCTTCGTCGTCCAGCGGCATGCTCTCGAGATCCGGTGCCGTGCCCCGGCTTTCCCGGATGAGGTCCAGGCAATCGTGGATGAGGGTCAGGGTCTTGAGCCCCAGGAAGTCGAACTTGACCAGGCCGATCTTCTCCACGCTCGACATGTCGTACTGGGTGACGATGCCGCCGTCCCGGTCCACGTACAGGGGCAGGTGGTCCATCAGCGGCCGGTTGGAGATGACCACCCCCGCGGCATGGGTCGACGAGTGCCGGGTGAGGCCCTCGAGGCGCAGGGCGTGGTTGATGAGGTTGGCGACGCGCGGGTCCTCGTCCGCCAACTGGTTCAGCCGGGGCTCCTGCTTGAGGGCCTCGGTCAGCGGGCAGTCGAAGCCTTGCCTGGAAGCCGGCACCAGCTTGGCGATGGCGTCGGTCTCGGCGAACGAGAGTCCCAGGGCGCGTCCCACGTCGCGGATGGCGGCCTTGGCCTTGAGGGTGCCGAAGGTGGTGATCTGCGCCACCTTGTCGGCGCCGTACTTTTCCTTCACGTACTGGATCACCTGGTCCCGGCCGCGGATGCAGAAATCCACGTCGATGTCCGGCATGGAGCGCCGTTCCGGGTTGAGGAAGCGCTCGAACAGCAGGTTGTGCCGTATCGGGTCCAGGTCGGTGATGCGCAGGGCGTAGGCCACCAGGCTGCCGGCCGCGGAGCCCCGTCCCGGGCCCACCGGGATGCCCTGGTTCTTCGCATGGTTGATGAAGTCCGCCACGATCAGGAAGTAGCCCGGGAACTGCATGCTCTTGATCACGCCGAGCTCGTACTCGAGCCGGGCCCGGTAGGCGTCCCGGTCGACGTCGCCGGCGTCCTTGAGCCGCTCGTCGAGCCCGGCGTGCGCGGACGCATCCAGGTAATCGTCGAGGCTCTCGGAGTTCGGCGCCTCGTACTGCGGGAAGTGGTACTTGCCGAACTCGATCTCCACGTTGCAGCGTTCGGCGATGGCCACGCTCTGGTCCACGGCTTCGGGCAGGTGCGCGAACCCGTCCAGCATCTGGTCGGTGGACTTGAGGAAGAGTTCCTCGGTGTCCATCTTCATCCGGTTGGGGTCGTTGTGGCCCTTGCCGGTCTGGATGCACAGCAGCACGTCGTGGGCCTGGGCATCCTCGGGGTCCAGGTAATGGCAGTCGTTGGTGGCGACGATGGGCAGCGAGAGGTCCTTGCCGAGCTCCATGATCCCGGCGTTGACCCGCTCCTGCAACGGCAGCTTGTTGTCCTGGGCCTCGAGATAGTAGCGGTCGTCGAAGATGGCCCGGTAGGCCTCGGCCACCTTCCTGGCCTGTTCCATGGAGCCCAGGGTCAGGGCCTTGGCCATCTCGCCGCTGAGACAGCCGCTGAGGGCGATGATCCCGGCGTTGTGCTCCCGCAAGAGCTCCTTGTCGATCCGCGGCTTGTAGTAGAAACCCTCGGTGAATCCCCACGTGACCAGCCGGCACAGGTTGCGGTAGCCCTCCTCGTTCATCGCCAGCAGGATCAGGTGGTGGTTGTGTTCCCGGTTGCCGCGGTCGATCCCCTGGCGCTCGTAGCGGCTGCCCGGGGCGACGTAGACCTCGCAGCCGAGGATCGGCTTGATGCCGGCGTCCACCGCCTTGCGGTAGAACTCCAC
>JAPOQB010000868.1 GCA_026710965.1 Deltaproteobacteria bacterium
ACCTCCTTGCGGAGCGAGCCCAGCATTCCCACGCTGCCGCCCACCGGCGGGCAACTGCGGGCGTAGGAGCTCCCCAGCCGCTTTTCCTGGTAGAACTGCTTGCCGTCGGGGGTCTTCTTGAAGTGCAGCCCCATCTCCTCCAGCTCGACGACGCGGTCGGTGACCTCGTCGACGATGGCCCGGACGATCTTCTGGTGGGGGATGTAATCGCCGCCGACGATGGTGTCCCGGAAGTGCATGTCCTTGCTGTCCCGGGGGTCGGCGTGGCCGAAGGCCGCCTGGGGGACGCCGCCGGAGGTGGGACTGGAGCCGCTCCGCCCGAGCCGCCCCTTGTCCACCAGCACCACGTCCATGTTGCGCTTGGAGGCTTCCAGCGCCGCCATGCAGGCGGCCAGTCCGCCGCCGATGATGAGCACGTCGCAGTCGGTGGTCGGGATGGAGTCGCTCATATGCCTGCTCAGGAGTTGGTGGCAGGTCCGCCACTGGCGGTGGCCCGCTTCTTCTTGGGCCGCAGCACCACCTCGATGGCATCTTCGGGACAGACCAGCTCGCACAGGAAGCAGTTGACGCAGTACTTGTTGCCGAAGGGAAAGACCTTGTCCTTCTTGTTGGTGAAGCGGAAGACGTCGGCGCCGCAATCATAGACGCAGATGCCGCAGCCGTCGCATTTGTGAGGGTCGACCTTGATCACGCTTGTGTCCTTTACACCGACGATCTATAGCCGAATTGAAGGGTCAATACCATTGAAGACACATGAAAGAGCGGGGACGCAACATGGACCACGACGCCTACGTTACCTACCACGGCAATACCGACGCCGACAGGGAGATCGCGCAACGCAGCGTGCTCTTCATCGACAACGAGACGGCGGCCCGGGTCCTCACCATGGAGGACACCATCGACGTGGTCGAGGAGTCCTACCGGGAGTGGGGTTTGGGGCGGGCCACCGCGACCCGGGCGACGCACTCGGTGCCGCGGCCGGGCGGGGACGGTTGGTACACCTGGGACCCCATGGCCTCCGCGCTCCCGAAAATGGACGCCCTCGCCGTCCGCATGAAGTCCGATATCCTTCCACCCTCCGGGGCTCAGGTGAAGAAATACTGCGTCGCCCCCGGCAAGTTCTGCGGCCTCATCCTGCTCTTCAGCACCGATGACGGCGCGCCCCTGGCGATCATGAACGACGGCCACATCCAGCACATGAGGGTGGGAGCCGCCGGGGCCATCAGCGTCAAGCACATGGCGCGGGATGACGCCGCCGTCCTTGGGCTCTACGGCACCGCCGGAATGGCCACGGCGCACGCCCTGGCCATCGCCAGGGTGAGACCCATCCGCGAGATCCGCGTGTACAGTCCGAATCCGGAGCACCGGGCCGCCTTCGCCGACCGCACGAGCGCGAACATGGGGGTTCCGGTGGTTGCCGTAGACGACCCGCGCCAGGTGATGGAAGGCGCGGAGATCGTCGCGGCCTGCACCAACTCGCTGGCGCCCGTGATCAGAGGGGAATGGCTGGAACCCGGCATGCACGTGCTGGCGGTTTTGCCCAACGAGATCGACGACGACGTCTTTCGCCGGTGCCACCGGTACGTGTACTCCCGCACGCCCAGGACTGACTATCACGTGGCGGATCCCGAGCAGCGTCCGGCGGTGGGCTACGAGCCCATCGACACGGAATGGCTGGAGCGGGAAGAGCGGCTGCTTGCCAGGGAGAAAAGGGTCTTCCTGTCCGACGTGGTGCTCGGCCGCTATCCGGGGAGGGCGGATCCGGCGGAAGTCACCTGCTTCGTGACCCAGGGAATACCCATCCAGTTCGCGGCGGCGGCCCGCAAGGTCTACGAAGGCGCCCGGGCGCTGGGGCTCGGTCACGAACTGCCGTTAAGCTGGTTCCTGCAGGACATCAGCGACTGATCGCCATTCCCCGGCAGAATGTTGAAAAGTCCCTGCGACATGGGTTGGCGCCCTTCGACTTCGCTTCGCTACGCTCAGGGCGAACGGCTGAGTCAACCCCGTGGCCTCGGCCCGTGCAACTCGCTGTCGAACACGCCGGGCTTTCCGCCGAGGAACTCCATGGCGTCGGTCCAGGCCCTGGCTTCCGCCGGGGTGATTTCGTCCTTGGCGCGGTGGTCGTTTTTCTCTAAGAATCGATCGAGGGTGTCGCGCAAGGACTCCGCGTTCCGGATCTGGACTTGCCGGAGTTGTGCGAAATTTGGGTGGCGGGATTGGGTTTCCTGGGCGACGAGGAAGTGGGGGAGGCAGAGGCCGGTGGACTTGCGGTACTCCTCGGAGAAGGCCGTCTCGCCGAGCAGGTCCAGCAGTTGCCGCAGGTGGACGGATTCGGAACGGGCGGCGTGAACGCAGGCGGGGCAGCGGGTCCTCTTGAGCCTGGCGCGAAGGCGCGAGCCGGCGCCGGCGAGCCAACCCTTCAGGCTATCCCACAGGGCAACGGGTTGTTCTCCGGCCATGACCTGGAAGCGGTTCAGCAGGTCCTTGGCGATGATGGCGAAGCCCAGGTCCGGGGCGCTGGATCCCGGCAGATCGCGCAGCAGCCACGTGTGCGGGTTGCAGAGGCCGAAGGACTCCCTCAGTTCCAGGCGCGTGGGCACGTCGGTGACGCGTTCGTAGAGGACGCTGTCCAGGTAGGCGCGGCTGTCGTCGATGACGATGCCGCAGACAGGGCAGCCCCGCGCATCGAGCCGGTCGAAGAGCTTGAAGTAGAAACTGTCCTTGCGCACCGGTTGGTTCACGTCGCCTCGGCGGGAGGGCCGGCGGCTTCTCCCGGACCCGCGGTCACTGCTTGAGCGCGCGCCAGATCTTCTCGCCGGTCACCGGCAGGTCGGTGATGCGCACCCCCACGGCCCGCTCCACGGCGTTGGCGATGGCCGACGGCACCGGGAGGATGCCGCTCTCCCCCAGGCCCTTGGCGCCGTAGGGGCCCGCGCCGTTGCCGTTCTCGAAGAGGATGTTGACCTGCTCGTCCGGCAGGTCGGAGATCTTCGGCAGGCGGTAGGTGAGGGCGTCGGGCGTGAGCATCAGGCCGTTCTCGTAGACGGTCTCCTCGAACAGCGCCTGCCCGAGTCCCTGCAGGAACGCTCCCTGCTCCTGGGTATGGCAAACCTGGGGGTTGATGGCCTTGCCCGCGTCGGCGATGCCGACGTACTTGAGCACCCGGACCTCCCCGGTGTCCCGGTCCACGTGGACCTTGACCGCGCCCCATCCCACCTCCCAGAACGGCGCCCGGGCGCCGAGCGGGGCGTTGGGGTCGCGCTCGCTCTCCTGCCGGCCTTCTCCCGTGATGACGCCGCCCGCGCCCTTGACGTGCCGGACCAGCGCCGAGAAGGGGAAGGCGATCTCGCCCAGGCGCACCTCGCCGTTGGCGAGGGTCGCCTCGGCGTCGGGGCTCTTGCCCAGTGAGCGGGCGGCCTCGACGAGCTGGTCGCGGACGGCCCCGGCGGCCTTCTGCACCGCCAGCCCCATGACCGTGGTGGCGCTGCTGGCGTAGGTGCCCATGTCGAAGGGGGTCGAGTCGGTGTCCAGGGGCGCCACCTCAACGGCGGTGGGCCGCACACCGAGCTCTTGCGCGGCGATGCGCGCCATGGCGGTGTGGGAGCCCTGGCCGATCTCCACGGTGCCCTCGTGCAGGGTGATGCCGCCGCCATCGTCGACTTCCACCCGCGCGGACGAGATCTTGAAGTTGCCGCCGCCGTCCTTGCAGCCGCAACTGACGCCGATGCCGCAGTCCGGGTCAAGTTCCTCTCCCCAGCCGATCTCCTTCGCGGCGCGCAGGAGTCCCTCCTTCAGGTCGGTGTCCAGGAGGGTCTCCCCGGGGGCGAACTCCTCGCCCTTGTCCAGAAGGTTCTTGACCCGGAACTCCACCGCGTCCCACCCCATCTCCCGGGCGATCATGTCCATCTGCGATTCGTAGGCCCACGCCACCTGGGGTGTGCCCATGCCGCGAAACGCGCCGGCCGGCACCGTGTTGGTGTACACGGTGTAGGCGTGGGAGCGGAGGTGCGGGATGCGGTAGGGGCCGGGCGCCCGGTAGCCCGCCTTCTGGGTCACCCGGGGACCCGAGTCCGAGTAGGCGCCGCCGTCCACGTGCACGAGGCAGTCCCGCGCCACCAGCAGGCCGTCCCGGTCCACGCCGGTGCGGAGCCTGACCCGCATGGCGGGCTTGCTCACCGTGCGCGATTCCTCGTCCAGCGACAGGTGCAGGAACACCCGCCGCCCGGCCTTGCGGGACAGGGCCAGCGCCACGGGCTCGAGCTTGGTGTGGTTCTTGTTGCCGTAGGTGCCGCCCACCAGCGGCACCACCACCCGCGCGCGCTCCCGCGGCACCTCGAACATCTCGGCCAGTTCGTTGCGGATGATGAACTGATGCTGGGTGGACGACCAGACGGTGAATCCGTCCTCGCGCCACTCGGCGACGGCGAGCTGCGGCTCCATGGAGAAGTGGGCGATCTTGGGGAAGTCGAAGGTATGCTCGAAGATGCGCTCCGAGGCGGCGAACCCCGCGTCGACGTCGCCCTTGCCGCGCTCGTAGTGAAAGCTCACGTTGGCGTACCTTTTGGCCTCGTCGTCGACGTCGGGATATCCCGGGAAGCTCGGCGCGTCGTCGCTGACGGACTCGTGGAGGGGCGGGGCAGCGGGATCCAGCGCTTCATCCATGGTCATCAGCGCCGGCAGCGGCTCGTATTCCACCCGGACGAGCGCGAGGGCGGCGGTGGCCGCCTCCAGCGTCTCGGCGGCCACCGCGGCCACCGCGTCGCCTTCGTACCGGACCTTGTCGATGGCCAGCACGGGAGTGTCCTTCACCAGCGGGCCGTGGTACTGCTCGATGTCCGCGAGGTCCGCGGCCGTGAGCACCGCCACGACCCCGGGATGGGACTCGGCGGCGGATGTGTCGATGCCGAGGATGCGGGCGTGGGCGTGGGGGCTCCGCAGGATCCGCCCGTAGAGCATGCCGGGATGGGTCAGGTCGGCGGTGTACACCGGCTCGCCGCGGACCTTGGCGGCGCCGTCGATCCGGCGCTCGTCGGCGGAGCGCAGCGCCGGCGCGTCTTTCCCGCGCCGGAGCGTTGCCGCCCGCCGCACCGACCGGATGATGGACAGGTAGCCGGTGCAGCGGCAGATGTTGCCGTCCAGGGCGGTCTTGATGTCCTCGTCCGAGGGGTCTGGGTTCTCGTCCAGCAGCGCGCGGGAGGCGAGGATCATGCCCGGGGTGCAGAAGCCGCACTCGAAGCCGCCTTCCTCCCAGAACGCTTCCTGCACCGGGTCCAGCGCATCGTCGCTGCCGAGCCCTTCGATGGTCGTCAGCGTGTGTCCGTCGATCTCGCGGGTCAGGGTGGTGCAGGCGCTCACCGGACGGCCATCCAGCAGCACGGTGCAGGAGCCGCAGACCTCCACCTCGCAGCTCGTCTTGGTGCCCTTGAGGTTCAGGGAATGGCGCAGGAAATCGGCCAGCAGCAGTTCCGGCGCCACGTTGGCGCGGCGCGCCTGTCCGTTCAGCTCGAATTGAATCGCGATCTCGTTCATGGGTTCCTCGGTAGTGTTACAAAGCTTTCAGGACGCTGGCGACGGGATGGGGAGACTCTGGGAATTTTGCGGTCCTTCGACTTCGCGCCGCTGGCGCGGCGCTACGCTCAGGACGAACGGCAAAAAGTTTTCCACAACCGTTTCGTCCTGAGCGTAGCGAAGCGAAGTCGAAGGGCGCCATTTTCGATCGATCAGATTCTTAGTCTGTACCAGATCAGGGGGGCCGCCGCGACAAGCGGCGGTGAAGCAAAGGCCGGTCTAGGACCAGTACGTGGTGCGGTCCACGGGAATGTGCTGCAGGATCTCGCCGGGGATGTAGTCTTCCACCTTGATGCGGGCCATGGCCTCGTCCGGGACCTTGGACACCGGCGAGAAGGGGCGGTCCAGCGGCCGGGTGGCGTCGACGATCATCACCGAGGTCTTGGTCTCGTCCACCACCGTGGGGTCCAGGTAGTTGCCGGTGAAGGTGGGCTGCGTGATCGATACCTGCCGGTGGGGCTGGACGCGGGTGGCCAGGGCCCACAGGATCTCGGTGGAATTGTAGACGTCGATGTCGTCGTCGAAGACGAAGATGTGCTTGGCGTGGAGCTCGGTGAGGGCGGCGGCGGCCGCCCGGCCGGGGTCTCCCTCGGACATCTTCTTCATGGCGATGAAGATGTTGTAGTGCGCGTGGCGTCCGGCCTTGCACACGGCCGTCACCCCGGGCACGGCCTCGCGGATGCGTCTCAGGTAGGCGCCCTCCCGGGGCAGGTCCAGCCAGGGCTTGTCCCCCTCCGGCGTGATCACCGACTGGTAGGTACCGTTGCTGCGGTAGTTGATGGCGCGCACCTCGTAGCGGCAGGCCGAGAAGAAGCGCTGGGGGCCGAGGTAGCCCGGGGCCTCGCCGAAGGGGCCGTCGACGATGCGCTCCCCGGGGATCAGCGCGCCCTCGATGACGATCTCCGCATCCGCCGGAATCAGCAGGTCGTCGCCCCAGGTGGTGGACGGCGTCACCCGGAGCGGCTCCCGCAGGTAGGCGCCGATGATGTCGTACTCGCTCACCTCGAAGGGGCCGGTGTAGCAGGCGCCCATGTAGAACGCCGGGTGATGGCCCAGCACCGTGGCCACCGGGCACTCCAGTCCCTGGTCCTCGTAGTCCCGGAAGATGATCCACTGATGGTGCTGCGAGTGGTAGTGGGAGGCGTGGTTCCGGGACTTGATCTCCATGCGGTGGTAGGAGGCGTTGTAGATGCCCTGCCGGCGGTCCTTGGCGATGGTGCACAGCGTGATGTAGGGGCCGCCGTCCATGTAGTGGTGCCGCATGATCGGCAGCTCGCGCAGGTCCACGGCGTCGCCGCTCCTGACGTTCTCCATCACCGGCGCATCCCGGTTCTCCACCACCACCGGCGCGACCCGGTTCTTTTCGATCTCGACGCAGGCCTCGGCCATCTGCGCCCGGGTCATCTCCTTGGGCAGGTCCAGGGCGATCTGGGCCTTGCGCTGGGAGATGGTGAAATTCATCATCAGCTTGAAGTCGCTGACGCGGCCGTGGAGGTTGCGCGGCCGGTCGAAGATGAGCAGCGGGAACTTCCGGGCCGCCCCCAGGTGCTTGATGATGGCGCTGACGTCGTAGTTGGCGGGGTCGACCTCGGGCGTCACGTGCACCACTTCCGCGGGGATCTCGCGGCGGCAGTCTTCCAGAAAGCTGCTGAGGCTCTTGGGCATTCAGGTGTTCCTGCCGCCGCGGTCCGGCTATTCGATGTCCGAGTGGTGCCGCGGCATCACCACGAGATTCGCCGCCACCTCCGAGACTTCCGGGATGGCCTTGATCGCCGCCACCACCCCCTCCACCGTTACGGGCGTGGCAACCATGCCGGATACGGTGATCGTCCCCGTGTGGGCCTTCACGTCGATGGGCAGATCCCGGTACAGGTCGGACTGGAGCAGCGTCGACTGGGCCTTCCGGGCCAATGCGAGGTCTTCGAAGGCCTGCCTGGAGGCCTCCGTCTCCGCGAACGCGTCGAGCCGGGCGGTGGTGCCGATGACCTCGCTGGCGGCTTCCGTGCCCATGGCCAGATTCAGCACCAGGTGGTACCGGGTGGCGTCCTGCCAGTCGTTGCCGAACAGCGCCATCAGCCGCCGGGCGCGGGCCCTGTCGGTGTTCTCGAGCTGCTTGCGGATAACGCCTTCGTCAACCGCGAGGCGGGATCGGAGCCGATCGATGCGCAGGTCCATGGGGCCGGTCACCAGCACCTTCAGGACATGGGCGATCCCGGGAAGCAACTCGTGCCCCACGTGTCCGTGGTATACGATCGGGCCGGCTTGAACCAATTCGCACATGGCGGCCTGAAGCGCTATGCGGTAGGGTCGCAAGTCCCGCAGCCACTGTTCCCACCAGTGCGGCTCCTTCTCGGTGATCTCGTCGAGCGTGGCCCGGGGGATCCCGTAGTGTGCGAGCGTGGCGGACAAGTCCTGGCGCCCGAAACACCTGATATCCAGGGACTGGGCAACTCGCTGGGCGACTTCCTCGGCCCCGGAGATTCCGTCGTAAATCACGATGACAGACATGGTAGCCCTCCTTTCCGCTGGCAACCGCACGTCGAGCATGGTTCAGGTCACAGCCTGAGCATACTACAGG
>JAPOQB010000887.1 GCA_026710965.1 Deltaproteobacteria bacterium
CGGCGGGTAGTCGACCCAGACGACCCCCATGCGCCGGGGCACCACCCAGTCCCCGCTCAGGTACATGGCCAGGGCGGTCTGGGCCAGGTTGGGCTCGTTGGGAAACCACAGATCCCGCAACCCGAGGCAGGTTACGTAGAGCACCGCTCCCAGAGCGGCGAGAAGCAGATAACGGTGACGCTCAAGAGCGGTCAACGGGGGTCTCGACGGGAGGTGCGGCGGGTGCAAGCCACCCGCCGGGCGCCACTAGCAGGTTGTTGAAAACCTCCGTGTGTCGCCCTTCGACTTCGCTTCGCTACGCTCAGGACGAACGTTCAAGTCAAGGAATTCTGATGAAGATTCCGTTCGTCCTGAGCGTAGCGAAGCGAAGTCGAAGGGCGACACGGTTCCTAGAACTCCATCCCGATGCCGGCCGCCCGCGCCTTGTCATGGGCCAACCGCGCCAGAGCCATGTATCCCACGCCCTGGTCACTGTTCTGCTTGAACAGGGTGATGTCCTTGTCGGTCCCGCGCCCCCGGATCCGCCCGGTCACAAGGGCGCTCAGGTCCTTGATGTCATCCCAGCCGAGAACGCCGTTTTGGACGGGCTCGAGCAGGTCCCCCTGCTCGTCCTGGATGCCCTGCTGCACCAGGGCCGCCACGATCACGTCCGCCCGCGCCAGCACCTCGTCGTCCAGCTCCCGGCGTGGCCGGCTGACCAGCCCCTCCATCAGCAGCTCCTTGTTGCTGCCCACGATGGAGGTGACGTGGACCCCCTCTTCCAGCCACCGTCCGAACACCACGGGCACGTTGCTGCCGGTGGCGCAGACGATGATGTCCACGTTCCTGGCCGCGTCCTCGGGCTGTTCCACGGGCTTGAGCTCCGCCTCCACATACGGCTGCATGGTGGCGCAGAAGGCGCGGCGGTTGTCGGCGCTGCGGCTGTAGACCCGTACTTCCCGGATGGGCCGGATGGCGCACATGGCTTCGACATGCCGGCGCGCCTGGCGGCCGGTGCCGATAAGCCCCAGCACGCTGGCATCCTCCCGGGCCATGCGCCGGGTGCCGACGGCGCTGGTGATGGCGGTCTCGGTGGCGAACTCGTCCTCGGCGCCTTGCCACTGATAGAAAGGCGGACAGCCGGCGATGATGGCCAGCAGCTCGCCGTCCTCGCTGTCGTAGCTAACGTAGACGCGTTTGCCCACCGCGCCGTAGCTCTGGTCCTGGGCCGTGTAGTTGTGCCGTTCGTAGTGGACGAAGGTTCCGGCCACGCCGAGGGGGACGCATCCACCCGAATGAACCGTGAGGCGACGGTCGTTGGCCAGCATCCGCTGGCGCGGCAGGCTGAAGATGGGATGGTCCACCTGCGAGGCGAATCCCTGCTCGACGGCGTCGACGGCCTCGGTGATGGAGATCAGCCCGGTGAGCTCTTCGGCCTTGAGGAACAGTGCCATGCGCGCGTTACCGGTGAGCCCGGGTGAACTCCAACGTCCTGTCGCACACGTTCGCGGTGGTCTGGTCGGGCGGCATGACGTTCCAGAACTCGCCATTGGGCAGGCACTCGCGCAGGTAGTGGGCCCCCGAGGTAGCGTGGGACGGATCGTCTCCCGGCATGATCACGGCCGGCGCCTTGATGCCCATGACCTCTTCCGCGGTGGCGCCGGTGGCGGTGTCGCGATCGAACAGGTCTGGACCGCTGGTGGCGATCATGCCCATGTAGCGTTCCGGGTCCTGGGCCGCGAACTGCTCGGCGAAAGCGCTGTCCCGGGCGACCACCGAGGCCCAGGGGCCGGACTCGGGGTCGGTCCAGAAAGTCGTCCCCTTGGAGGCCCGCTCCACGACGCCGTCGATCCCGTTTTCCCGGACGAAGTTCAGGTGTCTGGCGAAACGCGCCTGACTCGCGGCCTTCCAGCGGTACCCTCCCACCGGCCAGTGAAGGATCAGCCCGCGGGTGGCC
The DNA here is from genome assembly GCA_026710965.1 of Deltaproteobacteria bacterium. GTDB lineage: Bacteria > Desulfobacterota > Binatia > UBA9968 > JAJDTQ01 > JAJDTQ01. The sequence goes on from JAPOQB010000887.1 coordinate 1,937, forward strand.
TCCGGGAAGTTGACGCCGAAGGAAAGCGCCACCGAGCAGCCCATGCAGCCGCCCATGACGAAGGCTGAATCGATTCCGAGATGGTCGAGAAGCCGTTTCCCCTCGCTGGCGTAGGTGGTCCAGGTGAGGCGTTCCACCCGCCCGCCGGACTGCCCCGACTCGCGCCGGTCGTAGGCGATGACCTGGTGCTCCGAAGCCAGCTTGTCCAG
>JAPOQB010000181.1 GCA_026710965.1 Deltaproteobacteria bacterium
CTCCACGGCCTGGCGGGCGCCCTGTGGAACCCGTCGCGCCAGCTCATGATCTACGACGTGGTGGGGCCGGAGACGCTCCAGAGCGGCATCCGGCTGCTGGCCACCGGGCGGCAGTTGGGGATCCTGTTCGGCCCCGCGGTAGGAGGCGGGGTCCTGTTGTTGCTGAAGCCCACGCTGGCGCTGTGCGTCAACGCCCTCATCTACCTGCCGCTGGTGATCTGGTGCCGCATGGTACCCTACACCGGCCACGGTTCCGGACGGCAGACCCGTAAAGGAGGCTGGGCCGAGGCGCTTTCGGCACTGTGGGGCGCTTCCCACAACCGGGTCCTGCTGGCCATGATCGTGCTTGTGGGATGCTACGCCTTCTTCGTGGGCAACGCGTTTCAGGCCCTGATGCCCGCCTTCGCCGTGTCCCTCGGCGCGGAGGAGCTGGGCTTCGGCTACGCCGCGCTGTTCGCCGCCAACGGCGCCGGGGCCGTCGCCGGCGGCCTCCTCCTGGAGTCGTTCCGGATGCTGAAGGCGCGCGCGTCCGCGGCCATCCTGCTGGCGATCCTGTGGTGTTGCGCCATGACCGCCTTCGCGGTCACGTCCAACTACCCGCTGGCGCTGCTGTTCCTGTTCTTCGCCGGCATCCTCAATCTCGCGTTCCTCTCCATGGCGCAGACGCTGGTGCAACTCGAGGCGCCGGAGAATCTGCGGGGCCGCCTCATCGGACTCTACAACATGTCCGCCCAAGGGCTGCGGACCTTCAGCGGCGTGACCGTGGGGTTTTTCGGAGCCGTCGTCGGCATCAACTGGTCTCTCGGGATCAGCACGTTGGTTGTGCTGGTCATCGCCGCCGTCCTGCTCCTGGTGACGCTGAGGGGGGCCAGGCCGCCGGAGGCCGCCGCCGCATAACCGGCGGCCACTACCACAACCATGGCCGGCAGGCCGAAGGAGGTTTCCGAGACATGTCCAAGCGAGTGAGCATCGAGTTACCGGGGGTCCCCCACAACGCTCCCATCCCCATGGGCGCGAAGATCGGCAACATCGTCTATTCCTCGGGAATCTCGGGACGGGATGCCGCCACCGGGGAGATCCCCGCCGATCCGGACCGGCAGGCCGAGGTGATGTTCGAAAACCTCCGCAAGTTCATGGAGCTGGCCGGCGGCGGCCCCGACGATATCGTGCGGATGACGGTCTACCTGAAGGAAGAAGAGTACCGGGACGCCATCAACAAGCCGTGGCTCGAGATGTTCCCCGACGAGCATGACCGGCCCGCCCGCCACGCCATCAAGTCCCCCGTCCGCGGCGACATGCTGTTCCAGATCGAGGTTGTGGCGGTGCTGTAGCAGACTAGGCCGGTACCGGCGCGGCCGGCGGTCTGGACAGTGCGAACCACAAGGTCGCCACGGCCGCGATGGCCAGCAGCGGGATGCTGCTGAGATTGACCCATTCCCAGCCGAAGAAGTGGAGCAGCGCTCCGGACGACAGCGACACCACTGCCACGAAGGCGTAGTTGATGAAGCTCATTGCGCCCTGGGTCTTGGCCCGCTCCGCCGGGTTGTAGGACGTGGTCAGGAGCGACGTGCCGCCGGTGAAGGCGAAGTTCCAGCCTACGCCCAGGAGCAGCATGGAAAGCCAGAACTCCATCACGCCCTCGCCCGAGAGCGCCACGCCGATACACACGAGCTGCAACACCACCCCGGTCAGGATGATGCGCACCTCGCCGAAGCGCTTGATCAGGGAGCCGGTGACGAAGCCCGGCGCGAACATGCCGAAGCTGTGCCAGCTTATGACGAACGCGGTGTCGGCGAACTGGAAGTCGGCCTCGACCATGGCGATGGGGATGGCCGTCATCAACAGGTTCATGACCCCTTGCCCCATGGTCGCCGCCAGGGTGGCGGCGATGAACACCGGCTGCGCCATGATCCGGGTCAGGGGACGCTGAGCGGCGGCGCGCTCGCTCGGTGTGAGGTTGGGAATATTGAGGAAGATCAGGGCCAGGGCGATGAGCGCCATGAGCCCGATGAGAAATACATAGGAACCCATGAACTCGCCCGTGGCGACGAGCTTCTCTCCGCTCTTGGCGAGGTAGGGGCCGACGAAGGCCGCCACGACGCCCCCGGCCAGCACCAGGGAGATGGCCTTGCTCTTGAACTCCTGGGGTGCGGTGTCGGCCGCGGCAAAGCGGAAGTACTGTCCGAAGGCGGCGAAGACGCCGTAGGTGAGGGCGGCGAGGCACAACAGCCAGAACCGCGACTGGACGATGGCGACGAGCACCATGACGCCGGCGAGGGCGCCGATGCAGGCGCC
>JAPOQB010000888.1 GCA_026710965.1 Deltaproteobacteria bacterium
GGTCGGCGGAGAGGCCCTGGGCACGGGCGTCCAATGGCGCTATCTCTTCCCGACACCTTTCTACCTGGCCTTCACGGGCGGCGCATTCAACGAAATCGGCCATGCTCACGCACACGGCGCTGAAGCGCACGGCCACGAGGAAGAAGGCGAGGAGCACGGCCACGAGGAAGAGGGCGAGGAGCACGGCCACGAGGAGGAAGGCGAGGAGCACGAGGAAGAGGGCGAGGAGCACGAGGAGGAAGGCGAGGAGCATGAGGATGAACATGCGGAAGAAGGCGCCTCGGGAGGCAGCCGCTCTCTCAGCCACCTGACCTACCTCGGCCGGGTGCACGCCTATTTCGACTTGAGCGAGACCTGGAACCTCGAAGTCGGTTCCTCGATGGCATTCACGCCGAGGATGGAGATGGAAATGGAGACGGAAGCGGACCCGAGCGAGCGCTCTCTGCTCGGCGTTGACGTGACGCTCCGGCACCGGCCCCTGGTTGCGGATTTCTACGAAGGATTCACCCTCGCGGGCGAGTGGTTCAGCAACCGCCAGACCTTCGACGACGTGGGGCCGACTACCTCCCGCGGCGGTTATGCCTACGCGGAGTGGAATCTGAATCCGGAGATTCAGGGCCGCTGGAGCCTCGGGCTGTTGCTCGATTCCGCACCCGACCTGGAGAGTCCCTCCGACACGACGCTGAGCCTGTCGCCGTACATTTCCTGGTCGCCCAGCGAGTTCAACCGCCTGCGCCTGCAGTACACCCATGGTTGGGACGATGTCGGCGAAGTGGCGGGGCAGGACGGTGCTCAAATCTACCTTCAGTGGACCACCGTGATTGGCAGCCATACCCACGGTTTTCGCGAGCGGCGATAAGACGCCGTGTTGCGTGCGGGACATCGCGGCGAAAGCCGCGGGTCCCGCACGGAACCGGTTCCTTGAGGAGACCCTTTCATGAACAGCATGTCCGCACGGCAGTGGCCGGCAGTCGTCATGACGCTGGCGCTCGTCTTGATACTTTCAGGTTCCGCGACGGCCCAGAAAATCCGGGTGGTGGCGACGATTCCGGACCTGGCCGACATCACCCGGCAGATCGGCAGGGACCGGCTGTCGGTCAGCAGTCTCACCCTCGGCGTCCGGGACATTCACAGCGTCCAGGTAAAGCCGAGCATGGTCACCATGCTCAACCGCGCCGATGCGCTGGTGCTGATGGGACTTACCCTGGAGCACTCGTTCCTGCCGGCCTTGCTCGACGTGGCCGCCAACCCGCGTATCTCGCGTGGAGGGATCGGCTATATCGATACATCCACCGGAGTCGTGCCCCTGGGGATGCCGGAGACCCTCTCGCGCAAGGGGGGCGACGTCCATCCGATGGGCAATCCCCACTACAATCTGGACCCGGTCATGGGCAAGCTCATAGCGCGGAACGTTGCCGAGGGCCTGTCGAAACTATACGCCGAGCACCGTCCCTTCTTCATGGAGAACCTGAAGGGGTACCTGGCGGAACTGGACCGGCGCATTGCCGATTGGCGAACGACCGCCCGGGGCCTCAACGGCGTCCGGTTCGTCAGCTACCACGACACGCTCAACTACTTCGCCGGCCGTTACGGCATGCAGCAGTTCGACACCCTTGAGATTGCCTCCGGCATAGGACCGACGCCCGGGCACATCGTTCAACTGGTGGAGCGGATGAAGGCGGCCAAGGTCCCGCTGGTGGTGTATGGCACCTACCCGAGCCGGGTACCGAAGCGTGTTGCCACGGAGACCGGCGCGAGGTTGGTGAATATACCGTTGTACGTGGGCGGAAAGCCCGGCGTCGACAGTTACATCGGGTTGATCGACTACCTGGTCACGCATCTGTCGAAAGCGGCCGGCTCGTGACCAGGGGCGATGCACGGGAGCCCCCGGTCATCGCCTTCCAAGACGCGTGTCTGGGGTACGGCGCCGAGCCGGTGCTCGAGGGAGTCGACCTGGAGATCCATGCCGGCGACTTCGTCGGGCTGGCTGGGGCAAACGGGTCCGGCAAGACCACCCTCCTCCGGTCCATGCTGGGCCTGCTCCCGTTGCGCGGCGGCACGGTGAAACGGCACCTCCCGCCTGCCCGGCTCGGCTACGTCCCCCAGACCGCTTCCCTCAGCGCCTACTTTCCGTTGAGTGTGTGGGAGGTGGCGGCCATGGGCGCCTACGGGCGGCTGCGCCCCTGGCGTCTGTTCCCCGGACACGAGAGAAGGCGGGTTGACACGGCCCTCGAGCGGGTGGGGCTGGCCCGTCTGGGCCGGACCGTGTTCGCCCATCTCTCCGGCGGACAGCGCCAACGAGTCCTCCTTGCCCGGGCCTTGACCATGGAGCCCGTCCTGCTGCTTCTCGACGAGCCGTTTTCCGGCGTGGATCGAGAATCCAAGGCCAGCATCGCGCAACAGCTTGTCGACCTCAACCGCGGCTCACGGATGACCATCGTCCTCTCCAGCCACGACAGCGAAATCCTCGACCGCACCTGTGGACGCGTGATCCGGGCCGCCAACGGCGGCGTGCAAGAGCCGGTGTAGTGGGCGCCCTCGCGGAGATCCTGAGCCCGTCCTTCCTGTTGTTTCCCGCGGTGGTGGGGAGCATCGTCCTGGGGCTGGTCTGTCCGGTGGTCGGGGGCTTCCTGGTGCTGAGGCGGAGCGTGCTGCTGGGCCTGACGCTGCCGCAACTGGCGGCCGCGGGGGTGGCCTTCGCGTTGTTCGCGCATGAGGTCGGGCTGGTGCCGCATCAGGGCCATACACGGGGCGACGCCCACGAGGTCGAACGCCTGCTGGCCTACGGCGGTTCGCTGCTGTTCACCTTCGCCGGCATGGTGTTGCTGGGTCTGATGGACCGGCGCGGCGCCGGCCGCGCGGAGAACCGCCTGGCGGTGGCCTACGCGGTGGCAGGCTCGCTCACGGTCCTCTTCGTGGCCTTCCATCCCTTCGGCGACGTGGCGATTCTGAGCCTCGTCAAGGGCGACGCGGTGGTGCTGTCCTGGACCGAGCTTGCCATCCTCTGCGGAGTCTACGCGGTGGTGATGGCGTGTCTGGTCCTGTTTCGCCGCGAGTTGCTGATTTCGTCGTTCGACCGCGACCTCACCGCCCTGTTGAAGGGCGGCACCGCCATCTGGGACCTGCTTCTCTATCTGCTGGCCGGCGTCACCGTGGCGTTGGGCGTGATCATGGCCGGGCCGCTGCTCACCTTCGGCTTCCTGGTGCTGCCGCCCATCGCCGTGCGGCCCCTGGTATCGCGCATGGCGCCCTACTTCATCGCCGCGTCCCTGGCGGGCGTGGGCATGGGCGTGGCGGGGTTCGCCGTCTGTTACGAGTTCGATCTTCCCCTGGGCCCCACCATGGTGGCCCTGGGCTGCGGGCTGGTGCTCGGCACCCACGCGGTGGCGTGGCTGCGGGTGAAGGCCGGCAGGTAGGTAGCGCCCTTCGACTTCGCTACGCTGACGCTCCGCTACGCTCAGGACGAACGGTTGGGGAATTCATACACCGTTTCGTACACTGTTTTCATACGCTGTTTGGCGTCCTTCGACTTCGCTACGCGCGGCCTGTCCCGAGCCTTGTCGAAGGGCTCAGGACGAACGGAGAGAGGCTTTCACAACCGTTCGTCCTTGTATCTTGAGGGGGAGAAGGGGAAAAGAGAGGACAGGGCGTGACAGACCGATTCGTCCTGGGTCAGAGAGACCGTCGCTCAGCGAGGTCGTCACGCCCTGAGGTACCCCA
>JAPOQB010000889.1 GCA_026710965.1 Deltaproteobacteria bacterium
AGGTCGTGCACGTCGTAGCCACGGTAGATCAGCTCGCCCTCCGGGCGCACCGAACAGATGGCCGTCTCGCCGGCCACCACCCCTTCCAACCCCGGTTTTACATCTGACATCAGTGTCCTCCATCGGCGCCCCGTGCCCCGGCGCCCTGATTGCCTCCTCGAAAGGGACAGTCTCACAATTCTTTCAACCAGGACCGTTGTTCGACCGGTCCAGCCGCTACTTCCGTTTCCCTTTGTGAGCTCCGTGGGTCATGCCCGACTTGGGCGCTTCTTGTCCGGCCGTCCCGCCGAAGTGGAGCTTCTTGATCAGCCGGTCCCGGCTCGGCTTGGTGAAATCGAGCTTGAGCACCCACTCGCCCATCATCTCGAGCTCGATGCGTGCCCGGTACATGCCCGCCATCCCGTGCGCTTCGGCGGGTACCGCGCGGACGTTGTGGGCGCCGGGCATGGACGGCATGTCGGCGCCGACCGTGAACTCGGCATCGGCGATGGGGGCGCCGCTCCTTTTGGCCTTGAGGGTGATCATGCAATTGTAGACGAGCTTCTGATCCGTGGGTTTGCACTCCACATCGGCCGCCTTTCGCTCACCCCCGGCTGCCGTCATTGGAAGCAGCCCCAACGCGGCCATGACAAGCATCATGGATAGAAGGTCCTTCATCGGGAATGCTCCTTTCCCTGGCCGTTTCGCGGCCGTTTCCTACCCTCCCGAAGCGGGAGTGAAGGATCTATTCGCCGAGACGCCGAGATAGTTGGATACGAGCAGAGGGTCCGCCAGCAACTCCGACGCTGTCCCCTGGAGGGTGATCCGCCCACTCTCAAGTACGTACGCCCGGTCCGCGAGCGCCAGGGTCTGCCTGACGTTTTGTTCCACGAGGAGCATGGTGAGGCCCTGCTCGCGCAACCGGCGGATGAGTCCGAAGACCTCCTCCGCCAACTTCGGCGACAGGCCGAGCGACGGTTCGTCCAGGAGCAGCAGCCGGGGCTCGGCCTCGAGCCCGCGGGCGAGGGCCAGCATCTGCGCCTCGCCGCCGCTCAGGGCGGCGGCCGGCCGGTCCAGCTTGTCCGCAAGGGCGGGGAACAGGCGGCGGAGGCCCGGACGGTCGTGGCGGCGGAGCACAAACGGGCCGCGCTGATGGGCGGCGACCCGGAGATTCTCTTCCACGCTCAGGGTCCCGAAGATCAGCCGTCCTTCCGGAACCTGCACGATGCCGCGAGCCACCACCGCGTGCGCGGGCAGACCGCCGATGGGCTCTCCCTCGAACAGCACCTCGCCGCTTTCCGGCGGCATGATGCCCGAGACCGCGTTGAGAATCGAGGTCTTGCCGGCGCCGTTGGGGCCGATGATGGAAACGATCTCGCCGGAGCGCACCTCCAACGAGATCCCGTGGACCGCACGAAGGCCGCCGTAAGAGACGTGCAGCCGCCGCACTTCAAGCATCGGGCTCACCCTCTCCCCCCAGATAGGCTTGCCGGACCCGGGCGTCGGCAAGCACACGGTCCGGGAGTCCTTCGGCGATCTTGCGGCCGAAATCCAGCACGCACAGGCGGTTGCACACGCCCGCGATCAGGGCCATCTTGTGCTCGATCACCACGCA
>JAPOQB010000715.1 GCA_026710965.1 Deltaproteobacteria bacterium
CTTCGGCACCACCGCGATGGCGAGGTTGGACCAGATGATCCCGGTCATGATGTCGACCTTGTCGCGTTTCACGAAGCGGTTGGCCACCTGCAGCGCCTTTCCGGACTTCCGCGCGTCGTCCTCCGCCAGGAACTCCACCGGCGTCCCGCCGAGCTTGCCGCCCTCCTGCTCAAGGGCTAGCTTGAACCCGTCCCGCACCGCTACGCCGAGAGCGCTGCCGCCGCCCGACAGGGTCGTGATCATACCGATCTTCACCTGGGCCGCCAGCGTAGCCGGCGCGCCCGCCAAGAAAATTGCGACTAACCCGATCATCCACTTGCTCACGTGTAAATCCTCCTTCTGCCGCGATTCGAGCATGGTACCCTCTAAGGCGACGGGTCGTCAACGTGCCCCGAGGCCTCAGGGCCCCAGCGCTCCGATGGGTATGACGCCCACATCCTCGGGTCCCGAGTAGCCGTACCCGCCCGGTACGATGACCGCGAGCGCGGAAGGTTTGTCGTGGTCGCTGTGCGCCATGCGTCTGGCGAGCTTGCGAGGATTCTTGGCGCCGTCTTCGACCCACCGTTCGCCCAATTTGACCTCGAATGCCGCCCATCGACCATCGGCCGCCTCCACCACGGCGTCCACTTCCAGTCCTTCCTTCTCGCGGTAGTGGAACACCTGCGCGTCCGCGGCTTGCGCGTAGACGCGGAGGTCGCGAATGACCATGGACTCGAAAAGGAGACCGAGGAACTCGAGATCCGCCGTCAGGCGCTCCGGCGTGGCCCGCAAGGCCGCCACCGCCAGTGACGGGTCGACAAAGTGCCTGACGGGCGTGGACCGGAGCATCGTAATTCGGCGTAAATTTGGCAAGTCATTCGGCGCGGTCTCCCATCCACCATCCGGCGGACCAGGAACCCGGACTGATCGGCGGACAGCAGCGGTTTCCGCGTCTCAGGTCGCCTCCCGGTACAGATCCAGCGCCTTGACCACCGGGGCGTCGCTCATGGACAGGAGGATGGCGTCGGTGTCCGAGGAAGTGTTGGCGTGGGCGTGCTGGTTCCACAGCGGTACGACGAAGGAGTCGCCCTGCCGCCACTCGAAGACCTGGCCGCCGATGATGGAGGTGCCGGCGCCGCGGTAGGCGTGGTAGATGACCGTGCTCGTGTGCCGGTGGGGCAGGGTCTCGTGGCCGGGCTCCAGGAGCTGGACGGCGCACTGGATGGTGGGCATGGTGGGGCCGCCGGTGACGGGGTTCAGGAACTCCAGCAGGTAACCGTCGTACGGGTCCCGGCCCGAACCGTTGCGCCGCAGACGTTCCAGGCTCCGCTCGGTATCGGCCCACTTGTAGTGGAAGAACTGCTTGGGGGGCTCCACCGCCGGACGGGCGTGGCTGTAGAACCCCGCCACCTCCTCGCTGGTGGCCTCCAGGGCCTGTTGTTCCTGGTGGTAGGGCTCGAAGAAGAGCTGGTGCAGCGCCTGCGTCAGCGGGATGTCGAGGCCGTCGAGCCAGATGATGGGCTTGCCCGAGTCGTTGACGTGGTCGTGCCACGTGAGCTGCGGCGTGAGGATGAGATCGCCCTCTTCCATCACGCACTGCTGGCCGTTGACCATGGTGTATGCGTCCCGGCCGTCGAGCACGAAACGAAAGGCCGCGGCCGTGTGACGGTGGGCGCGCGCGTACTCCCCGTGCTTCACGTATTGGAACGAAAAGTGGATGGTATGGGTCGTGCCGTGGCCGCCGGGAATGCCGGGGTTCAGAAGCCGTATGGTCCGGCGCTCCGCGTCTTTCTCCAGGTTCACGACTTCCCCGGCCCGTATCATGCTCTCGTGGACATCCTCCCAGCGCCACAGGTGGGGTCGTATGGAGGTGACGGGGTAGGGCGGCAGGTCCTCCAGCCCCAGGCTCCAATGGCCTTCCAGGCTCTTCTCGGTCATGTCCCGGTTGAGTTGCTCGATGGAATCGAGGCTGCGTTCCTGTTTCATGGTCAATTCCTCCCCGTCAGCATGGGCACGGGGCCAGAATACACCAGCGAGGGAACAAGTGAAACGATCTCCGCCCCCGCCAACCGCCCCGAAAGGGTACGACCAAGGGGCCCGTGTCGTTGCAATTGCCCGGATCGCCCGATATGTCATTGCTTTCGTTTCGCAATCCCAATCGCAAGGAAGCCGCATGCTAGTCATCTCCGAAAATCAGGTACAGGGTCTTCTGGACCTCGATGAGTTGATCGCCGCGTTGGAGCAGGCTCACGTCCAGTTCTCCGCGGGCAGGGTAGTGATGCCGGTGCGGCTGGTGGTGCCGCTCCCGGAGATCGGCGGCCGCATCACCAGCATGCCGGCGTTCATGAGCGAGGGGAAGGCGCTGGGGATCAAGATCATCTCGTATTTCCGGGACAATCCCAAGCAAGACCTGCCGCCGATCCTGGCCTCCATCTCGCTCTACAGCGCCGAGACCGGCAAGCTCGAGGTGCTGATGGACGGAGTCTACATCACCGCCATCCGCACCGCGTGCGCGTCGGCCATGGCCACCAAGGCGCTGGCGCGGCCGGAAACGCCGGTGCTGGGTATTCTGGGCGCCGGCACCCAGGCCCGCACCCACATCCGGGCCTTGAGCCGGGTGCGCTCCATCGAGCGGGTGCTCATCTGGAGCCCTTCGCGTGTCAACGCGATCTACGTGAAGGAAGAACTGGAGGACGAGATGGGCTTCCCGATCCAGCCGCAGGAGTCCGCCGAGGCGGTGGTTCGTGGTGCGGATATCCTGACCGCGGTGACGGACGCGGCCGAGCCCATCCTTGATGCCGGGTGGCTCAAGCCCGGTGTCCATATCAATGCCGTGGGCTCCCACCGGCCCGAAGCCCGGGAGATGGGCAGCGACACGGTCAAGGCGGCGACGGTGGTGGTGGACTCCCTGGACGCCATCAACACCGAGTGCGGCGACA
>JAPOQB010000355.1 GCA_026710965.1 Deltaproteobacteria bacterium
TCACGCATCGACGAGCTCCTGCCCTGGGCCTTCACCCCCGCTTCCCGCTGATCCCAGGGCGCCGGCAACTGCCCCTCGCCCTCACCTCCTCATCGCCACCCCGTCTTCTTGTCAAGGTGGGGTCCCGCGACCGCTTACGTCACTAGCTACATATTTTATCGAAACAACATCATAATAGTCAATATCTACACGCACAGTTTACACAAAAGGTTTTAAAATGGAGACGAGCCGGGGAAACTGACGGCGAAATTCCGCCTCCCGGCGCTGGCTCACAGGCTAACCCATAGGAGGACCCATAGTGAGAACCATGAGAATTCCTGGACGGATGGTCTCAGCGGTACTATTCTTGGGGCTCCTCGCCCTCCTCTCCGGCGGGTCCATCGCCTTCGCGCAGTCGCAGGAGGCCTGTCCAAGGCCGCCTGAACTTCCGGCCCCGCCCCCGAACCTGGTAACGGCCGCGCAGGTGGAGAATGGCGATGCCACCTTGCAGCAGTTTGTGCAGAGTTTCTTTCAATACGTAGCGAGTCTCCGTCAGCACTCGGAGGCGACGGGGTACATCGGATGTCTTCTGACGAACGAGGGGCCTTTCCTTTCCGGTTCCACCTACTTCGTCAGCCTGACTCTCAGCGGCAGGGTGGACTTACACGGGAAGAACGTGGCGCTATCGGGCGGGCTACTCAAGCCTGATATTTTCGGGCAGATCGCCCAGGCGGCCAGTTCGGCGCCGCTTGGCGGCCCATTCATGGCGGAAGCAGGAAACGCCGCCGGCTACGCCGTTGGGGGAGCCCGTAACCCCGACGGCAGCCCGGCCATCCTGGTCGCCGGCTTCGATCTCCAGGAATCCCACCTGGTGCTGGAAGTCACCGCCCCGGGCGATGTGCCTGCTGTCACGGCCAGTGACGTGGTGGACCGCGCAACTCTGAAGGCCTTCGTGGACGGGGCGATAGATTACTTCATCAGACGCTTCGAGGCCGAAGGCTATGAGGCTGCCTTGAAAATCAAGAGGGTTTTCCGGGATCCGAACGGACCCTGGAGAGCAGGCCCCGTCTACCTGTTTGTCATAGATCTCAACGGCTTCACGCTCTTTCACGGGGCGTTCCCGGAGAAGTTCGAGCTTCAAACCCCCACCGATACCCTGAGAGACGTTGTCACCGGAGAACTCATTCTTCCGCGAATTATCGAGGCAGCGACACGAAGCCTGGAGGGCGGCGGTTTCGTCGAGTATCACTTCGACAATCCCGATGACGACACAGACAGCGCCGAGATACCCAAGGTAACCTACGCCGATGCGATTACAGCGGACGCACCGATGGGAGCCGCAGTCGGATCGCAGACGTTGATCGTAGGCGCGGGCATCTACGGCGATCCGGTGTCGGAGAAGAGCGTGGCGTCGACAAGCGGCTGGCTGGCGCGTTTCGGCCGGGCGGCCGCGGGCCAGACGGTGGACATGATCGGCGGCCGGCTGTCGTCACCCTCTTCCGGCAAGTCGCAGGTGAAGATCGCCGGACGGACGCTGAATCTCGACGACTATCGGCCCTCCGACGGCCAGGCCGCGGGCTTCGCCACCACCGCCCATGTCCCCGATTTCTGGGACGAAGCGGAAGGGACCTTCCGGAGCCTGTCGGCCCGGGATCTGCTGCTGGGCAGCTCGTTCCAACTGTCCTCCATGTCGGGAAAATCCGGCATGGGCGGGGGCGCGTCGATCTGGGGCCAGGCGGCGCATACGGGGTTCGACACCGGCAACGAGGTGTCGTTGGACGGCAGCGTGACCACGGGCATGCTGGGCGCGGACTACGAGTGGGGGCGGATGTTGGCGGGGCTGGCGGTGTCGCGCTCCATCGGCGACGGCGGCTTCGAGCCCGCGGCTGATGTGAAGAGCGAGATGGAAGCGTCGCTCACGAGTGTGCATCCCTACTTCCGCGTCGTGTTGGGCGAAGGAATGTCGGCGTGGGGTCTGGCCGGTTACGGCAAGGGCGGGATGTCGCTCAAGGAGGACGACATCGAGAAGGAGGTGGAGACCGACATCACCATGACCTCGGGGGCGTTGGGCGTGCGCGGGGACATCCTGTCGGTAGAGCAGACGGGGTTTCTGGACGTGGCGGTGAAGTCGGACGTGTTGCTGATGCGGATCGAGTCGGACGAGGAGGACGGCCTGCCGTCGATCGCGGCGGAGGGGACCCAGGTGCGGCTCGGTGTGGAGGGCTCCCGCGGCATCAAAATGGACGAGGGCGGCGAGCTGCGGCCTTCACTGGAGTTGGGCATGCGCTACGAGTCCGGTGACGCGGAGCAGGGCACCGGGTTCGAGGTGGGCGGCGGTGTCCGCTACTCCAACCCGGGGTCGGGTGTGAGCGTGGAGGTGCGGGGCCGCGGCTTGGTGGCCAGCGGCGGCGACGACGACTACAAGGACTGGGGCATCGGCGGCTCGGTCCGGGTGCAGCCGGGAGCCATGGGTCGGGGTTTTTCGCTGTCCCTGGCGCCGTCCTGGGGCGTGGTGTCCGGCGGGGCGCGGAGCCTTTGGCGGCAATCCAGTGTGGCGCTCTTGACGGCCAGGGGCGAGTCTGAGCTGGCGGGACGGCTGAAGGTGGAGATGGGCTATGGCCTGAGTATGCCGGGGCGGGCGCTGCTGACGCCGTACGCGGGAGTGACGCTGTTGTCCGAGGGCCGGCGTGACTGGCGCATGGGCTGGCGTTACAATCTTGGCCCGTCGGTTCGCCTGAGCCTTGAGGGCGTTCGCCGCGAGGGTCTCGAGGGACTTGAGGCGCCCGACCACGGTGTCACCGTGCAGGGCACCGTGCGCTGGTAGGATGGGCTTGTCGGCCGTCCCTTCCTCGACTGTCATGGACCCGCAGCGACCGGCAGGACACCTACTCCGTCGCGGAGGATGAACGCGCCCGGCTCCCCGAGGGGTTCAACCCCTTCTTCGGGAAGTACACGCCGAACAACATCCTCACCGACCAGACCAAGATCGAGGTGCTGGGCCAGCCCATCGAGATTCAGGGGGCCAAGAAGAAGGACTTTGGTCCGCAGCTCCGGCAACTGGCCCAGGCTGTTCTTACCGCCACCTTGGCACATTTCGATGCCGTCGGGAGGGGGCGTCCGTTCCATCGCTTACACTGAAAGAGCACGTGAAACGACAAGAGGTTGATACGCAGGACACCCACTCCATCGATGCCGCCGTCTCCGCTTCGGCCGGTGACCTCTACGTTTGTGAAGCCGGATTCTCTCAATAGCCGTTCAGATCATGTGAAAACTGCGTAGGGACCGGTTTTCAGTTGAAGAGTCGTTGAAGCCTGTGCGACCCGGGCCCGCTGCCAGCAATCGCAGTGGAGGCGGGGATTGTTCGGGCGCTTTGGTGTGATTGCAAGGCAGGGTCGTCCGAACCGACCCCCCAAGCCCCTGCCCGAACCCATCCCCGACACGCCGGAGAACATCATGAAGGCCCTGGTGAAGGCGCCGCCGAAGCAACGGCGCGCCTGGGACTACCTGAAGAAGAAGGATTGACGAGGCCGCCAGGCCCAGATACCATTCCCTGAAACGACAAGAGCCACTCCGTCAGGAGCAGCTCTCTGGCCCGAGGAGGGCCACAAGGTCGGATACGTTTTCGACGACGTTCCTTCCTTGTATCGGACCCGTGTGTCCCGGTCAAGCCCTCCTCTTCACCAAGGAGGGATCATGTCCGATCTCGATTACGAAGTGTTCCAGGAGGCTCTCAGGGAGCGCGACCAGCGCGTCGGCGAGCTCGAGCACCTACTAGCCGTGGCGATGCGCAAGATCCGGCGCGACCACGCCACCGTCAAGGAACTGCGCGGATGAGACGCTTTCTGAGCATCGTTTTCGTGGCCTGCTTCCTGGCGTCCACAACGCCAGTAGCGCTTGGACAGGATGAGCGCGGGCAGGGCGCGCCGGCCGCGCTTGGACAAGGCCCGATCTTCACATCGCAACAGCAGGCGATCTACAAGAACGCGGCGATCATCCTCGCGATGCAGGCCGTCCAGCACGTGTTGATGCAGGAGGTCGCCCCGGGACAGGAGGGCAGGAAGAAGCTGCTGTCCGAGGCGCAGCGCCATCTTCATCGGGTCATGGACGGCATGCTGGAAACGCAACTGAACCGGGCCGAACGCCTCGACCACCAGGCCGCCATCCGTGAGGTGGATGGGTACTTCAGGAAGTTCGCGGAGGAGTACTTCGACACGGTGGGGGGAATGGAGGAAGCACGATGAGGCGCTTGCGCGGCGACCAGGTGGGGGCCTTTGTCGATTTCCGCTGGTGATCGAAAGAGGAGGGGGAAAATGGCACCGTTGTGACGAGTTGGAAGGTTGGCCCGGAACCTCGCGACCACGGCTACCGAGCGCACTTCCCACGGACCATCGCAAACAACCAGATAGAAGCCGTGGGAGGGTGTCCCACGATCCCCATAGACGCCGCACACATGGTGGCGTTCCTGCCGCGAAGGATACTGGACAGGCAGAGACGAATGACGCGAGGCACGCCGAGCGCCTTCGCAACACTGTTGAACGGCAACCCGGTGCGCGTCATGGAAGGATACCTGGGACTGGGGGAGACGCCTGCACGAGGGAACGAAGACCTCGAGCGGCGGCTTCGCCGACTAGGGCCATGGTTCGAGTTCGGACCGATGGTGCAACCGTGGCATGACGCGGTCGGGCTTCCCCGGCCGAGGTGCTGCCCCGGTGGCGCGCGGGGGCGGAGGCGGTAGGGCTGCCGGCCCCGCACCGCGACATCTTCCTGATCGGAGCCTATACCGGCATGCGCCTAGGCGAGGTGGTCTCGCTCCGCTGGGAGCGCATCGACCTGGAGCGCGGCATCCTGCGGGTCGAGGAGACCAAGACCGGCGAGCCGCTGGGACTCCCGCTTACCCGTCAACTCGCCGCCGTCTTGGAGCGCCGTCGCGCCGAGGCCGGGGGTAGGGACAAAGGCTGGGTGTTTCCCTCATCCGCGAGCGTCACCGGCCATCTCAAGAACCTCTACCGCTACCATGCCGGTATCAGCATGGCCGCGGGCACGCGCTTCTGGTTCCACGGGCTCCGCAACGCCTTCATTACCGTGGCCGAGCGCGATCTCATGCTACCCCGCCCCCTCACCAAGCGGCTAGTGAACCACGCCCGCGACGATGACATCACCGAGGGCTACGCAGCCGACTGGACCGTCGAGCAACTCCGCGAGCCCGCTCAGCGCGTGGCCGATCGCATCGAAGGACTGATGACATTCAAGGGGACGCCATCCGACTCTCACAAGTGACCCACCCACAACGAAGGGGCCTAGTGAGTTCACTCCCTGATCGGAGCAGTTTATGCACCGATGCATGGAAGAATCTATATGGACAACTCTGGACCGAATCAGCATCCTGTGGGTCTTGTAGGCGCCGTTCCTGGTGTGTTCTGGGCTCTTTGGGAGAGGTTTTCAGGGAAGTGCCATGTACGAGAAGCGGTGCGAGAAATGGCCGAATCACAGGAACGTTTGATAAAGACGCGTACAAATGCCATTCACCGCGAACTGGTTGAGTTAAAATCCGCAATTGCAACGCTGCCGCAGGTTCGCGTTACGAATACGGCTACATACGTAGACCTGCCCACCGGAACCCGCGTTATTGCCGTGGAGGCAAGCGAAGAGATAGGGATCAGCGACAGGGTGGATGCAGTATTGAATCCGCCGCTTCCGGGCGGGCCACACGTGCGTGCCCGGTGTTGAGTCTTCGAGACGCGCGCTCGCGCCGTTTGCCGACAACTCACCGATCTCCTCTCACCTGAGACTGGAGCCGCCAACGACGGCAGGACGCCCCTTTTCCCAAACCGCGCGGTGCGTTGCTGCAGACACCGTGCCTGTCTCCCTACACACCATAGGTTTCAGCTTCGCGCCATTAACTGGCGGTGGTGGGGTCTTCGGATCGACTATGCACCGCGGTCACAATACTGGACTGGACCGACGTACTGCCTGAGATACCTGTCAGGCACCCGTTTCCCGACGTAGAGATCCCACACCGCGGCTTCGGCCCGTTCGCCAACGAACCCGTAGCGCCCCGCAAGTTCATTCCTGCCGCGGCCGGGTATACCGTCCATCAGCGGAAAGTTCCCGCTGGTGGCCTCCAACCATTGGTGGGGGCGATATGCGCCTTTGACGCTGCCTCTGACGTGAGCCAACACGAGCTTGTAGCGCCTGATCCTTTCGACGTCGACTTTCCAGGCATACCGCACCGCCTCATAGACGTCGCATCCTTCACGGAAGCTGACCGCGATTGAGATGAGGACGAGAGGCTCCATGATGTCGATGTAACCAGGCTGGTGTCCAACGGTTGGTCGGGCGGGCGGCCGCGCCTTCGGACCGGCGGCGCTGCTCCTTGCCGTGGAGCTTCCTGCCTGCGGGCTCACCTCCCGGGTCTGTTCGTCGAAGCGAATGCGTAGCGTCTCCATCTTGAGCGTTTCGAGGTCTTTTGACTGCGGCGCGGATATCGCTGCAAGCAGGCGGCTGGCGGAGTCCAGCATCCGGTAGGCATCGTCGTGGGAAATGCTCTCCTGATGCGCCCATTTGTTGCGCCAGCCACGCAATTCCGACACCAGGCTGCGTTCCGCCTGGCCAAGGATGCCCCGAAACACCAATTGCCAGTTGTCCCATATCAACTTGAGCAGACCCGCTGCATCTCGCTCCGTCACCGACTTGTGGTTCGAGGGGCCGCCGCTGTCTACGTGGTGTTTTCCTTTCAACTCACGCGCGACGAACGCCGCGAGCCCTTCTCGGAGCAAATCCAATCCCTTGCGGACCTGTTCGTGATTCGTCGTTGCCATCGATCACCTCCAACCCTCCAGAAGTGGTTGCCTAGGGGACTTTAACACGTTCGCTTCCGAGTTGGTGGATGACGCCACGAACCCCACGCGTCGTTGTCGGTCGCTATGGCTCACTTGTTCCGCCGCCCGTTGCATCGCACCCAACCCTGCCCGTGAGACAGACCGCACCAAGGGTCCAGGGCGCACCACGTGTCCCGTTGACTCCACCAGTCCTTTAGCCACAAGGTCGTCCGGAATGTTCGAGGGCGTCCGTATCCGCGTCCAGGTTGATCATGAAGCGGGGTCCGGCCACTTTGTCGCCGATTGCCTTGAGCAGTATTCTTCCGCCTCGGTCGTTTCAGTCGTCACCGCGTGTTTACCCTGGGTTGCGCGTGTGGGAACACGCTGTGTCATTTTCTGGAAGCAGGACATCCACTGACAAAGATATTTGTCGCCATTCGCGGACACGCCTGTGATGCGGGCGGTTAACCTCTTGTTGGCGGTCTGCAAAGCGCGTATCCGGGCTTCATGGACATGCAAGAACGGCAAGAACGAACGCTTGGCGGGAGGCCCGGATGGTAGCCTCGATCGGCGTCATCGCCTCGGCTTCCCAATGCGTGAGCTATTTCGAACGGGACGGCTACTACACGAAGGACGATCCCGCGCACAGAGAGGCGAGCGCTTGGACGGGCAAGGGCGCGGAGGCGCTGGAGCTCTCGGGTCCGGTGGACTCGGCCGCCTTCGAGGCGATCCTGGAAGGAAGGTGCCGGACGGTCCGCACCTGGGCAAGAGGGGCCGGGACGGAGAGATGCGCCACCGCCCGGGGCGCGACGTCACCCTTTCGGCCCCCAAGTCGGTGTCGCTCATGGCGCTGGTGGGAGGAGACGAACAGATCGTCGCTGCTCACTACCGGGCGGTGGGAAAGACTCTGGGCTGGATCGAGCGCAACGCGATCGAGACCCGGATGCAGGACAGAGCCACCGGCGCGATGGTCCGGGCCGGCGGCCAGAAGATGGTGGCCGCAACCTTCCGCCACGACACATCCCGCAACCTCGACCCCCAACTCCATACCCATGCCGTGATCGCGAACATGGCGCAGGGCGGGGACGGGAAGTGGAGGACCATGGCGGACGACCCCTCTACTCGGGCAAGATGACGATCGGAGCGACCTACCGGGCGGAGTTGGCGGAGAGTCTCAGGGAGTTGAGGTACGGGATCGAGAAGACGCACCCGGACGGGAGGTTCGAGACCGCGGGGTATCGCGCGGGGTGATCGAGGCTTTCTCGACGCGGTGGGCGGAAATCGAGGCTGCCATGGAAGAGCGCAAGGCGAGCGGAACGGCAACGCCCTGCGCCCGATCTGTTGTGGTTCGCGGATCTGACATCGGTTCGAAGCCAATGTTCCGACCGCCGCATCAGACGCGCCGGTCCAGCGGCTCGAATGCCAGATCCGTCGCGCCCACGTACAGTGAGTTGGGCCGGAACAGGCGGTTGTTGTCGACCTGCTCGATGATGTGCGCCGACCAGCCCACCACACGGCTCATGGCGAAGATGGGCGTGTTGAGGGCAATGGGAATCTCCATCATGTGGTAGATGGGCGCGGCATAGAAGTCCACGTTGGGGCACAGGTTCTTCTCCCGACGCATCACCTCCTCCACCGTGATGCAGATGTCGCTCAACCGCGTGTCGTCGAGCTGCTTGCCCAGCAGCGCACCCCACTTCTTCGCCACCTCCACCCGCGAATCCGCGGTCTTGTAGATCCGGTGGCCGAAACCCATCACCCGCTTCTTCTGCCGCAGGCTCTCCTCCACCCACGCCTCCGCCCGCTCGGGCTCGCCGATCTCCAGGATCACGTCCATGGCCTTCTCGTTGGCGCCGCCGTGGAGTGGCCCCTTCAGCGCCGCTATCGCACCCACCACCGCGCCGTACAGGTCCGCCAGCGTCGAGGCGATCACCCGGGCCGTGAACGTCGAGGCGTTGAACTCGTGCTCCATGTACAGGATCAGCGTCACCTCCAGCACCCTCGCCTCGAACTCCTCCGGCCGCTCCCCCCGCAGCATGTACAGGAAGTTGGCCGCGTGGTTGAGCTCCGGGTCCGGCGCCACGACCTCCAACCCCCCGGAGAGCCGGTGCAGCGCCGCCACCGCCGTGGCCAGCCGCGCCAGCAGCCGGGTGGCCTTCCGCAGGTTGGCGTCGCGCGAATCGTCGCCCGCGTCCGGGTCGTAGAGCGCCAGCGCCGACACCGCCGTACGCAGCGCATCCATGGGCACCGCATCCGAAGGCAGCAGCTCCAGGCTCTCCACCACCCCCGGCGGTAGCGAGCGGTGGGACCTCAACTCCGCGTCGAACCCTTCCAGCTCGGCCCGGTTGGGCAGCCTGCCGAACAGCACCAGGTATGCCACCTCTTCGAAGCTCGCCTGCTCCGCGAGGTCGTGCACGTCGTAGCCCCGGTAGATCAGCTCGCCCTCCGGGCGCACCGAACAGATGGCCGTCTCGCCAGCCACCACTCCTTCCAGACCCGGTTTTACGTCTGACATCAGTGTCCTCCATCGGCGCCCCGTACTCCGGCGCCCTGATCGCCTCCTCGAAAGGGGCTGTCTCACAATTCTTTCAACCAGGACTGTTGTTCGACCGGTCCAACCGCTACTTCCGTTTCCCTTTGTGAGCTCCGTGTGACATGCCGGACCTGGGCGCTTCTTGTCCGGCCATCCCGCCGAAATGGAGCTTCTTGATCAGCCGGTCCCGGCTCGGCTTGGTAAAATCGAGCTTGAGCGCCCACTCGCCCGTCATCTCGATCTCGATGCGAGCCCGATATATGCCCGCCATCCCGTGCGCTTCGGCGGGTACCGGACGGACGTTGTGGGCGCCGGGCATGGACGGCATGTCGGCGCCGACCGTGAACTCGGCGTCGGCGATCGGAGCGCCGCTCTTTTTGGCCTTGAGGGTGATCACGCAGTCGTAGACGAGCTTCTGATCCGTGGGTGCGCACTTCACCTCGGCGGCCTTTCGCTCGCCCGCGGCTGCCGGCATTGGAAACAGCCCCAACGCCGCCATGACAAGCATCATGGATAGAAGGTCCTTCATCGGGAGTTCTCCTGTCCCTGGCCGTTTCGCGGCTATTTCCTACCCTCCCGAAGCGGGATTGAAGGATGTATTCGCCGAGACGCCGAGATAGTTGGTTACGAGTCCAGGGTCCGCCAGCAACTCGGAAGCCGTACCCTGAAGGGTGATCCGACCGCTCTCGAGCACATAACCCCGGTCCGCGAGCGCCAGGGTCTGCCTGACGTTCTGTTCCACGAGGAGCATGGTGAGGCCCTGATCGCGCAACCGGCGGATGAGTCCGAAAACCTCCTCCGCCAACTTCGGTGACAGGCCGAGCGAAGGTTCGTCCAGCAGCAGCAGCCGGGGCTCGGCCTCGAGCCCGCGGGCGAGGGCCAGCATCTGCGCCTCGCCGCCGCTCAGGCTGGCGGCCGGCCGGTCCAGCTTGTCCGCAAGGGCGGGGAACAGGCGGCGGAGGTCCGGACGGTCGTGGCGGCGGAGCACGAACGGGCCGCGCTGATGGGCGGCGACCCGGAGGGTCTCTTCCACGCTCAGGGTGCCGAAGATCATCCGTCCTTCCGGAACCTGCACGATGCCGCGTGCCACCACCGCGTGCGCGGGCAGGCCGCCGATGGGCTCTCCCTCGAACAGCACCTCGCCGCTTTCCGGCGGCACGATGCCCGAGACCGCGTTGAGAATCGAGGTCTTGCCGGCGCCGTTGGGGCCGATGATGGAAACGATCTCGCCGGAGCGCACCTCCAACGAGACCCCGTGGAGCGCACGAAGGCCGCCGTAAGAGACGTGCAGCCGCCGCACTTCAAGCATCGGGCTCACCCTCTCTCCCCAGATAGGCTTGCCGGACCCGGGCGTCGGCAAGCACACGGTCCGGGAGTCCTTCGGCGATCTTGCGGCCGAAATCCAGCACGCACAGGCGGTTGCACACGCCCGCGATCAGGGCCATCTTGTGCTCGATCACCACGCA
>JAPOQB010000890.1 GCA_026710965.1 Deltaproteobacteria bacterium
GGGCGTGAATGCCGCGGTCGCGGGCGTAGTTCGTGATTTCCTCGGATTGTGTCACGTGTTCCGTATCCTGCGAGCTTGCGCCCTTCGACTTCGCTCGCTTCCAGCTCGCTACGCCTGTCCTGAGCCTGTCGAAGGGCTCAGGCCGGACGGAAGGGGTTGGTGACGTCCTTTACACGCGCGACGCACGAACGCGCACGGCGTAGCCGTTCCTCGTATTCCAGCGCCATGGTTTCGTTGCCGCGCTTGCGAAACCCCTGGGCCAGAATCGTAACCTTTTTCGCCATGGCCTCCAAGGCCCATCCGGCCTTCTCCGCGTCCAGTCCCGCCTCTATGAGGTTAGCGATGGAGGTGACCCGGAAGCGGTCGAATCCCCAGGTGGAGCGGGAGAGCTGGTCGGCGTGGCCGCCCCGTCTGGTGACCAGGGCCTCGGGGATCAGGGGGATCTCGGTATCCTTGGAGATCCGGAGCCACAGATCGTAGTCCTCGCACACCGGCAGCGACTCGTCGAAGCCCCCTACCCGCTCGAACAACTCGCGCCGCATCATCACCGCCGAAGGGCTCACCAGACAAAGCTCCAGGCTGGCGCGGAAGATGTCGCCGGATGGCTTGCGGTGCTTGTGCCGGGGATTGACGCGCACGCCGTTGCGGATCCAGATCTCGTCGGTCTGACAGATCTTGGCCCGCGGGTTGCTTTCCATGAAGTCGAGTTGGCGCTCGAGCTTGCCCGGGCGCCAGAGGTCGTCGGAGTCGAGGAAGGCCAGGTAGTTGCCCGAGGCGTGGCGGACCCCGGCGTTTCGGGCGGCCGCCACGCCTCGGCGGCTCTGGGTCAACACCGTAAGCCGGGCGCCGCAGTCCCGCAGCCGGCGCCGCGTCTCGTCCGTGGAACCGTCATCGACCACGATCAACTCATGGCCGGCCGCGGCCTGCGCCAGGACCGAGTCCACGGCCTCGCCGACCATCGGCCACCGATTGAAGGTCGGAATGATCACGCTGACGAGCAAATCGGCATCCTTCGTCATGGGAATGTTACAGGTGAGCAAGGGAACGGCTGATGAATGGCGCCCTTCGACTTCGCTCGGCTACGCCTCGCTACGCTCAGGACGAACGGTTGTTGGAACGTTTTCCTGAGCGTAGCCAGGCGTAGCCGAGTAAAGTCGAAGGACAAACGGTTGTTGGAACGTTTTCACGTTCATCCTGAGCGTAGCGAGTCCTGAGCTTGTCGAAGGGCTCGGGACGAACGGGAATGGGCCGACAACCGTTCGTCCTGAGCGTAGCGAAGCGAAGTCGAAGGGCGCCATCCCGACCAGCCAAATTCTCCCTGACGGTCAGCCCAGGTAGCGGGTCAGGAACAGGGACAGCTCGGGGATGTAGGTGACGATCAGGAGCGCGACGATGTTGATGATGATGAACGGCACCAAGCCCGGGTAGATGCTCGTCAGCGGCGCCTTGAACAGCGCCTGGGTGACGAAGATATTGAGCCCGAAGGGCGGGGTGAACATGCCGATGGCGAGGTTCACGGTCATGATGATGCCGAAATGGACCAGGTCCACTCCGATGGCCACCGCGATGGGCGCCAGCAGTGGCGTGAGCACCAGTATCGCGGAAGCGGGATCGAGCAGGCAGCCCACGAACAGCAGGAAGATGTTGATCGCCAGCAGCGCCATCCACGGCGGCAGGTCCAGGTCGCGGATCATGGCCACCGCGCTTTGGGGCGCCCCGCTGATGGTCAGTAGCTGCGAGAAAACGCCGGCCGCGGCGACGATGATGAGCACCTGGGCCGTCAGGTACATGGAGTTGACGGACACCTCCCAGATTCCCTTCCAGCCGATGTCGCCGTAGATGAAACGGGTCACGACGATGGCGTAGACGCAGGCGATGCCGGCCGCTTCGGTGGGCGAGAAGACGCCCGCGTAGATGCCCCCGAGGATGATGACCGGCATGCCCAGGGCCCACACGCCTTCCCGGCTGGCCACCAGGAACTCCTGGAACGAGAACCCCGAAGCCTCGCGTATCCCTCGCCTCACGGCGAACGCGTAGATGTAGGCGGCCATCAGCAGCGCCATGATCAGGCCGGGCACGATGCCGGCCACGAACAGCAGCACCACCGACTCCTGCGCCGACACGCCGTAGAGAATCATGCCGATGGACGGCGGTATCACGATGGCGATGCCGCCTGACGAGGTCAGCAGGCCGGTGGAGAACTTCTCGTCGTAGCCGGCGTCCCGGAGAGGCCGGTAGAGCAGCCGTCCGACCGCCGCCACCGTGGCCGGGCTGGAACCGGAAATGGCGCCGAAGACGGTGCAGGTCCCCACCGCGGTCAGCGCCAGGCTGCCGCGGACGCCGCCGATGACCGAGAGGACCCAGGCGACGATACGCCTGGAAATCCCGCCCCGGCCCATCAGGTCTCCGGCGAAGATAAAGAACGGCACCGCCATCAGGGCGAACTTGTCGACGCTGCCGAACATGTTGATGTGCACCGCCATGGGCGGCACCGGCGCGAACAGCAGCAGCACGATGGCGGAAGTGGCCAGCAGGATGACGAAGATCGGAAATCCCAGCAGAAGCAGGATCACCGGCACGATGGCCATCACCCATTCCACGACAGGTCATCCGATTCCTTGCCGCCGTATTTCTGCACGATCTCGCCGGCGAACTCGCCCTTCACGTACGAACGGAAGCGGAGAACCACCGCCAGGAACATGAGCACGAAGCCCAACAGCAGCGCGAAGTGCGGTATCACCATGGGAATCTCGGCGACAACGCTGCGTTGGCCGAAGTTCCACACGAGCTTCACCACGGTCCAGGTCTGGGGAATGACAAAGACACAGACGGCGAGGAACGAGACCGCGGCGATGCCGTTGATGATCTGCTTCCAGGGCGAGGGCAGCATGATGGAGAAGAAGTCCATCTTCAGGTGCTGACCCTCGAGGGAAACCAGGACGGCGCCCATGAAGACGGTCCAGACCATGATGTAGACCATGGCCTCGTCGGCCCATATGAGGGGTTGGAGGAAGACGTAGCGCCCGATGACGTTGGCGAAGTTGACGGCGATGCCGGCGAGTATCAACACGCCGACGATCGCCTTCGGTACCGTCACGATGACGAAGCGGAGAGGCGCCGGGACTTCATTCCTGGACATGAACCCCTCGGCGTGCGGACGCGGCGGTGCGCCTCTTCAGGAAGGTGCGGCGGCCGGGAACAGGCGCGCTACCTGGGTTCGTCTCAGCCGCCACGCGTACGCTCGGCCGCCTCCTTCATCACCCGATAGGTTTCGAGCACCGCCGGACGGTCCTTCAGCACGTCGTCGCCCACGGTGGACAGCCGCCGCCGCAACTCTTTCTGATCCTCGGGCGACAGCTCCGCCAGCTCGCCACCGTTCTTGAGCCAGATCTGGTACATGCGTTCGACGAACTTGAGGGTCCAGGCCTGGTTGAGCGGGTCGGTGGCCAGCGCCTGGTCCAGGATCGCCTTCTGGAGGTCGGGAGCGAGCTTGTCGAACCACACCTTGCTCACGAAGCGGCCGCTGCAGATCAGCCCCTCCCCGGGCTTCAGCACGTACTTGGCGATGCGCTGGTACTTGAAGGGGACGAAGATGGTGATGCCGGCCTTGTTGCCGTCGATGGTCTTCTGCTGGATCGCCGGCACCACCTCGGAAAGCGGCATCGGCACCCCCGCCGCGCCGAGCCGGCGCAGGGTTTCGATCTCCAGCTTGCTGCCGAAGACCCGGAGCTTGCGGCCCTTGAAGTCCGCCAGCGTGCGGATCGGCGTCGAAGTGGCATAGTCGGTGGGCGCGTCGCAGGTCAGGCTGACGAGCTTGAGGCCCTTGGCATCGCCGATGGACCAGTACGCCTTCTTGAACGCCGGATCGTGCACGGTGCGGAAACCGTGCATGAGATCCTCGAAGATGCCGGGCGCCGACAGCACCCCAAAGCGCGGATCCACGCCGGACAGGAAAGCCGGGGGGGTCATGGTCATCTCGATGGTGCCGAGCTGAACGCCCTGGACCATGGCCGGTATCGCGCCGAGCTGGCTCAGCGGATAGACCTCCACCTTGACGCGGTCACCGACCCTCTCGGCGAGGCCGGCCTTGAAGGTGTCGGCCCAGTTGTCGTATGCGCCCTTGGTGGTCGCGTGCCCGATCTTCATGGTGACGGGTTGCGCGTTTGCCGACGCGGCGAACAGCAGACCGGCCGTGAGGATCACGGCCGTGGAAGAGAGACTCAGACGCATATTGAACATCATCGACCTCCCGTGGAACGGCTTTCTGAAATGGGGCGCGATTACACCACAAATCGTGGCATGCGACAAGGCGTGGGCCGGTGAAAGAGGATGCCGGCATGGAGCCGCCGGCATCCGGTGCGGGGATTAGACGAACCCTTCCATCTTCTTGAAGAACTGGTCCACCATCATCTTGCCTACGCCTCCCAGCATGCGCTGCCCGACGCCGGCGATGAGGCCGCCGATCTTGGCATCCGTGACGTAGCGCAACGTGGTTGCCGAGTCGCCGTTTTCTTCCAGGTCGATGACCAGGTCGCCCTGCATGAATCCCGGGCCGCCGGACCCGGAGCCGCTGAGCACGTAGTGGCTCGGGGCCTGCTTTTCCTTGATGGCGACCTTGGCCTTGTATTTGCCCTTGACCGCGGCGATGCCGACCTTGACCGTGGCCTCGTATTCGTCCGGACCGATCTCCTCCATGCTCTCACACCCGGGCATGCACTTGGCCATGATCTCGGGGTCCTGAAGGATCTCCCAAATCCGCTCGCGCGGGCCTTTGAACTCGTAACTTCCTTCGATCTTCATTCACCCCTCCTTTGGAATCTTGAACCGAGCATCTTAACAGTATTTCGTCCGGGCAAAAAAGGGGGCAAGTCCCGGTGGACTTGCCCCCTTTGCAATTGGTGCTTCGA
>JAPOQB010000893.1 GCA_026710965.1 Deltaproteobacteria bacterium
GCGAGCTGGGCCGAAAAGCGCGGCGTCCATCAGGTCGTGTGCAAGCCCGACTGGGATCGCCACGGACGGGCCGCTCCCTTCCGCCGCAACGACGACCTCCTCAACCTCCTGCCCAAGGGCGTCATCGCCTTCCCCGGAAGCGGCATCACCGACAACCTCGTCGACAAAGCACGCCAGCTGGGGATACCGGTCCAGAAGATCGAGAAGATCGCGGCCTGAGCCGCACACCACGGGGTCGCGTCACTCGTTGGCGCGGCCCCTTCCCGACAGCCCGCTTCCGCCTTGCGCGTCGCTTCGCTCCGCCACGGCTCCGCCCCATTCCTCGCTTCATCTCACACGGCATCGCTCTTCGCACCGGCATCCTTGCCGACGACGCCTTTTATCTCCACCACGACGCCGACCATCACAATGCTCCCGGTGCGCTGCCCTCGGCACGAACCCCTCCAGGCCCACGTCGCCGAGGACCCGCTTCGCGCCTACCCTGCGCCACTCGGCGACGTGGGCCTCCCCCCCTTCGGACCGGTCCGTCCTTTCACCTTCGCGTCCCGGTCCGGCGTCTGCGCCACTGCCGCCGCTAATGCCTCGCGCTTCCGGTCGCCACCGCTCCCTCCGCTTTCGTCAACCAGCATCCCGGCATGGCCCGTGCGTCAGTCTTCAACCCCGTGCCCGCCGACAACGTCCGGACACACACACGGCTCGCCGCCACCGGCGGCATCGCCCCGCTCATGCCGTACGCCTCGCTACGCTCGCCCTCGGCGCCGCCGCCCATGTCCGCGTCGCCAGTGCGGGCTCCGCCCGTCACTGGCTTCCGCTTCCCGCCGCGCCCCGTGTCCGTAACACCGCCCATGCCTCTGCACGAGCCTCCGGCGCAGCGCTTCGCGCCTCCGCCGTCGGCTCCGTCAGCACCCTCGGCGCTCCACGATTCACCCCGTCCGGCTCTGGTGCTGCCGATGACGACGCCGATCGTCGACCTCGTCCGTGCATCGGTCTTCAACACCTTGCCTCGCGCTAACCTCCCGACAACCGCTCGCCTCGTCGCCTCCGGCGACATCACCACGCACACGCCATCCGCCTCGTTACGCTCATCGTCGGCGCCGCCATTCACGTCCGCGTCGTTGGCGCTGGCTTCACATCATCATCGTTGCCGGTGACGCCGTTCATGTTCACGACCCTGCCGACCATCACGGCAATGTCCTGCACCCCTCCGGTGACAGCGACGGCAGTCAACGTATCGGTCATGACGATCATGGCGCGGCAACTTGACCGCGGCGCCCGCTGCACCTCGAAGCAGTTGGCCGCCCCGCTTCGCGACCCGACTGCTGCCGAGTCCACCGTGCAGTCTCGCTCGGCTCGCCGCCTTCGGCGACATCGCCCTCGCTCACGCCATCCGCCTCGGTGACAGCCGTCGCCAGCACAGACGGTTCCGCGTTCGCCTCGCCGGTGCGGGCTCTGCCCGTCACCGGCTTCCGCACTTCGCCATCCTGTACTGTCCATTCCACTGTCGGCGCCCTCTGCACCTCTGCCCGAACCGCCGCCAGCGTCCTCCGCACTACTGCCTTCACCACCTCCCACACTGTCCGCCACTCAATCGCCGTGGCGGCTCCCATCTGCCGGGTTCTCCGGCCCCGATTCCCCTTCGCTCATACCTTGGGTTTGTCGTTCCTGACCGCGTGCCGCGGCTTTGGTTCTCACACCCCACGCATCGACGATGCTGGTAGTGCCATTGTTACCATCGCGCGCCTTGTCGTGGACAAAGAATGCCTTTGAGCGCCTAGCCATTGTTGGATCGAGTGTATGCTCTGGAGAACCGGACCTATCACCCTAAATTCGCTCGTGTTTCTCGACCGCGGTTCTCCAGAGAATACGCCCCGATTCTCTCGAGAATTCCCCCAGTTCTCTGAAGAACCGCCCGATTTCGCCCGCCCGAAAGGCCGACGGCCCGTGTCGGCAACGCGATTTGCCCGTTCAAAACCGTCCCGGACTCCCTCGTGCACCAGTCGTCCAAGCGCTGGTACAGCACTCTCCGCTCTCGCAGACGGCATACGGTCGTGTGCTTCAGCGGCCCGTTTCCCCAATCTGTCTGGCCGTTCTAGCGTTTCTTGCGCTCCGATCAACGTCCCGCCGATACTCCACCGCCCAGGTGCGCCGTTCCTTTGCGGACCGTAAATGCCGTGGGATGCGACATTCCCCGTTCCGGCCCCGATTCCGGGCAACGACGCGACTCCGAAGGTTTCTACACCGACGAACTTGACACAAACCCACTATCGCAACAGGATGGCGCAACGTTGCGGCGTGGGACAGAAGGCAGACAAGGTATGGCCATCCACATGATCTCCAAGAGTCTTGACCCGCATGAAGCGTTCATTAGACCGGAGCAATCGCGAAGACATGGGGAGTTGCGCTGAATGGCAATTGGACAGAGAACGCAAGGCTCCGAGCTACCGTCCCTACTAGAGCTTGCGAAGGAAATCAGTGCGGGCGCCTTCGGGCGCCCGATCGGCGAGCTACAAGAGAAACGCGCGAGACGGAAGAAGTTGAAGTGTATCTCCAAGTTGTTCGACAAACGCTCTGTAAAAGAGAGATGGGCTTCCCATGTCGGTGGCCTCGCGGAGCTGCAATTCAACATCGGATTCGAGAAGATCCATGACAGGGATGTATTCCGCCATGGCATCGCTTTCTCGCTGACGCCCACTCGCTATACGGCCGATATTA
>JAPOQB010000897.1 GCA_026710965.1 Deltaproteobacteria bacterium
CCGCCGCCTGGCGCGTGCAGAACACAACAGAGGACAAGGCTGGGACGGATCGCTTCTACCAGTTCGCTCACAGGTGCGAATTCACGCTGGCACAGTCTTGTTAGTTTGGCTTCAGCCCGGCGGACCCCACTCCCACGGTCATGCAATGGTGCTTCACGCCAGTCCCCTCACGGCGAGCTTGCCCGGTTCACGGTTCCCCTTCTCAATCCCATCAAGTGTTCCGTCATGCCCAGCTTCATCTTTTTCAGAGCCCATGTTCCCTTCCCGTCGGTCAGGGCCACGTCCACAGCGGCGCCCGGGAACAGAACGCCAAGGCGAGACGCCCGGCCACGCGAAACTCCGCCGCGTCGTCCCGCGCGTGCAGCCGTTGCACCTCCTGTAGCCATCATGTCCGAATGCCTGAACGCCGACGCGCCCGTGACCGTCGTCGCTTCCATCAACCAGGCGTCGCGGCGTTTCGGCGACGCCCGTGTCGTCCTTGAAGACATCGTGCTCCTCGACTCCGACAAGAGCGTGCCCGGCATGCTGCGCAGCTTGCCCGCACCGCTCTGTTCACTGGCGACTTCTGGAATGTCCGGCACATCTGCACCGCCGCCGACAGTAACGCTCGAGTGAGTGTCGCGGCGCGTGTCGGCCCGCCGAGCATCGCGTTGTCTGTTCCGTTTCCTTGACGCCGGTCAGAAACCCGCATGACGGTCCGCGAAGTGTTCCTGCAAGTGCGCGGGGAACCCGACGCGAAGCGCCACCCGTTGTCTGTCGAGTTCCCCGGTGGTCGTGTTCCTCACCCGAGGAAGCAGGGCAAGGCTCTGTCGGGCTTGAGCCGCGGCAAGGTCGGCAGCGAGCTTGTCGAGGTTGTGGGCGGTGCAGCCCCCCGGCGCCTGCCGCGGCCGCCAATTTCCGTGTGCTCATGACGCTTGGCGGCCACATGGACCCGAATGCCCTGCGTCCGCTTCGCGCCCTGCTCCGGCCGCTCACGGCCATGGCCCGGTCCGGGTTGCTGTAAGTGGATTGTAAGCGGTTGTAATCCGATTGTAGTGCGTCCGTAATACGGCGTATGGCGGAAAAACTCCCAACAAAACAAGTATGTACAGCACGTCGTCATACGCCGTGATTCTCCAGGAAACCGCCCCGGTTCTCCCGAGCGTCGCAACCGGTGCCCCAGGGAATCTTTGCTGCCAGACCTGCGCTTGCGCCGCCACGGCTACCGATGCCCGGAAACCGCCCGTGATCCAGGACTTCGGCCCTGTATACTCTGACCTCCGTCTCCCGCTCAAGCGCCACTCTGGCTAACCCTTTGATAATGCGCGTCTTTTGTTTCCCTTCGCCGATATGTCGCCATGCGGCTCCATCTCTACGGCGGAGCCGTTATTTCTTCACACCCGACGCAGCGTGCTGCCTGACGAGCCCTGTCTGCGCCCGGGTGCGCTCCCTTGCCCGATTCGAGCCCCTCGTACCCCCTCACACCATGGAAAAGGCGATACCGGTTTGCGACGCTGCCGTGTACCGGTCGCATGTGGGTGCGAACACACCCCCGTAAGCACTTGGCGGACTCGAAAGTCCGACGCACGACCATCTCCCGGCGAGAGTCCTCCAGCTTATCTCCCAACACCAGTTCGGGCGAGCGCGCCTGCGGACTGAACGGGGGCGGTTTTTTCCACGACAGCCCCGGCGGTCTGATTCCACGCAGACGATTCCCGGTCCCGGCTATGCCCGCGCCCGGCATTGAACACCGCCGCTTCAGCGCCCTCGTGCGCGGCAGTATGGAGCATACGAACCGGTA
>JAPOQB010000667.1 GCA_026710965.1 Deltaproteobacteria bacterium
GGACCCGTCGATTCCGACACGGCGATCCTGAAGCGCATGGGCTGCACGGTCGAAATCGTCTCCTGGCGGACGCGTATCTTCGCCCCGGGTCCCGGTCTCCTCGAACGCGTCATCGAACGGTGGCCGCTCGCTGCCTGAACCCGTCGCGTGATGCGTATAGCCGGCCTGCCGTCCGCCGCGCGGGCCGCCGACCGCTATCCACCGCCGTGCCGGCCCCGACAGCGTACGTACCGCCGGGCGGCCGTCGTATGTGCCGCCGTGCCGCGCCGGGGGTGGCCCGCTTCACTCACAGAAAGGAGCATTGCATGACTGCACAGACCCTGCCGGACGAACCGAACTACGCGTTCTGCCCAAGCTACGAGCTCGGCGACGAGCCACAACAGATCCGAATCGTCTTCGAGGGCATGCCGGGCTACGTGCCTACGGCCCTCATCGCCCTAGGCCTGGCCGATGCAGAGCGGCTGTGCGACCGCCTGAACGCCAGGCTGGGACACACGAGAGAAGACTGGACCGCGCTCGCAGGCCGCTCCATGCGCGCCGGGGGCACAGAGAACGAAACCGGCTCCCGGCACTGAACCGGCCGCTCCACGATCGATCCCCCCTTTCCAACTCCCACCCGGCTCGAATCCCGCGCCGTCTCAAGTCCGCCCGGACGGCCGGCCCGCGTTCGAGGACAGCCGGGGGCGGGCGAGAGACGTGCGCAGAGAGGCGCGTCTCCGAACCATCACACGGGGGGACCATGACATGACCACACTCATCCATGCCGGCATCGGCGCCCGCGCCACGCCGCCCTCCGTTCTCGCCGCCATGACCGTGACGGCCGGCTGGCTCGCGCGGCAGGGATGGCGCTTGAACAGCGGCGGCGCGGCCGGCGCGGACAGTGCGTTTGCCGAGGGCGCCCCGGCCGGCCAGCGGACGCTGTATCTCCCTTGGTCCGGTTACAACGGGTGCGCGGGGCCGGACTGCCGGGTGCTGTCGTCGTCCGAGCTCCAGTCCTGCCTGGCCATCGCAGCCCGCCTCCATCCCGCCTGGAACCGCTGCTCGCCGGCCGTCCGCAAGCTGCACGCCAGGAACGCGGCCATCCTGGGCGTCGGTCTCGGCCGTCCCGTGGATGCCGTCGTGGCCTGGACGCCGGAAGGAACGGTCACGGGCGGAACCGGAATGGCCATCCGCATCGCTGTCGAGGCCGGCATCCCCGTGCTGAACCTGGGCTCAATGGCTCCGCGTGCTGTCTGCGAGCGCCTCCTGGCGATCCGCCGGGCCGTTTCCTCTCCATAGAGCCGGAGAAGAGCGGGCCCCGGGCGAACGCCCGGGAGGGGAGAGGGAGAGTCGGTCTCCTTCACGCAGGCCGGGCAGGACCAACGGCAAAGGAGGACACGGCCATGTCCGGAATCGATATCGACTTCGAGGAAGCCCTGACCGGCAGCGAGGTGTTGACAGAGGTCGGGCTCCACCCAGGCGCCATCCGGGACGTCATCGACGACGACAACGCCAGGCGCTGTCCCGACTCGTGGAGTGAGCGGGGGGCTTGAGAGAAGTGAACGGGGGGCCGGGGAGGGAGGACTCCGGTCCCTCGACGCTCGTCAACCATCGTCATTAACCAGGAAGGAGAACCATCATGAGCTTCGGACTGAATCGCGTAGAACTGATCGGCCGCCTCGGCGCCGACGTCACCGTCAATCACCTCTCCAGCGGCGGCCGCGTCGCCAACTTGAGCATCGCCACCGACGAAGGGTAGCTCGATCGCAACTCGGGCAGCCGGGTGGACAAGACCGAATGGCACCGCGTGGTGACCTTCCAGGACGGTCTCGTCAACATGTTCGAGAAGCACGCCCGCAAGGGCCGGCTGGTCTACATCGACGGCAAGCTGCAGACCC
>JAPOQB010000408.1 GCA_026710965.1 Deltaproteobacteria bacterium
AACGTGAGTCTCAAGCTTGGCATAACCATCCCCACCTACACCTGGCCGGACATGGACTACCGGATGGCGCACACCGTGGTGCAGGACTACGCCAGGAAGACCGAGGAGCTGGGTTTCGAGTCCCTGACCGTGTGGGACCATCTGACGGACGCCCCTGGACTCTACGGCGGCTCCTGGATGGACCCGCTCATCTGCCTGTCGGCCGCGACGGCGTGCACCGAGCGCATCAAGCTCGGCACCCACATTCTCGTGGTGCCGTTGCGCCATCCCGTGCTGCTGGCCAAGGAGATCGCCACGCTGGACTACATCTCCGGCGGGCGGTTCTTCTTCGGGGTGGGGCCGGGCTGGAGCAAGCCCGAGTTCGACGCCATGGGCATCGACCTGCGGGAGCGGGGACGCCGCACCGACGAGATCCTCGACGCGGTCAAGCTGCTGCTGACGGAGAAGAACGTGTCCTTCAAGGGCGAGTTCTTCCAGTTCGACGACGTCACTATCGACCCCATGCCGCCCAAGTATCCGGAGGTCTGGGTCGCCGGCGGCTCGCGCATCCCCGACGCCCTGTCGCCGGACAAACCCTACATGGTCAAGACCGTGATGCAGCGCATCGCCAAACACGCCGACGTCTTCACCTGCCGCGCGTCGGGAAAGCTCGAGTGGGTCAAGCGGGATCTCGACACCGTCAGCGAGTTCCTGAAGTCGGTGGGGCGGGACCCCGCCACCCTGGGCTTCGCCCACGTGCAGGCCATCTACGTGGTGGATACCCAGGACCCCGAGGAGGCTCTGCGGATCCAGCAACCCCACATCGAGCGCATGATGGGCAGCAACCGGAGCTGGGACCACCTCCAGGAATGCTACATGGTGGGCAGTGTCGATCAGATCGTGGCGAAGCTCAAGGTGTTGGAGAGCGCGGGCATGGAGCATGTCACGCTGCAGCCGGCGGGGCCGGACATCGAGCAGGTGGATCTGATAGCGGAGAAGATCGCGCCGCATTTCGCATAGCGCCCCGCCATTCCGGCGGAAGCCCGAAACCGGGAAGGGCCGGAGGCTGTCGTTACAGGAGAATCGAACTTGCGTACGCTGAATCTGACAGTGGTTGAAGCCGGCGGAAACCGCACGGCCCTGGATTTCCCGGTGGCGCGGATCCTGGACGCGGGGTTCACGGGCAAGAACCGGGAAGGGGCCATGAAGCACGTCGAGGAGCTCAAGGCCCACGGCGTGGCCGCGCCGGACCGCATCCCCGCCTACTTCGCGGTGACCCGGGAGTTGGTCACCACCGACGACGAGATCGAGGTGCTGGGCAACGACACTTCCGGCGAGGTGGAGGTGGTGTTCCTGTTCAAGGGGGACCAGGTCTACATCGCGGTGGGCAGCGATCACACGGACCGGGAGCTCGAGAAGGACAGCATCCCCAAGTCCAAGGTCATCTGCCCCAAGGTGGTGTCCCGTGACGTGTGGAAGCTCGCGGACGTGAAGCCCCACTGGGAACAATTGAAGCTACAGAGCTGGATAGAGG
>JAPOQB010000898.1 GCA_026710965.1 Deltaproteobacteria bacterium
CAAGCGCCCGCGAAACTGCTGGACCAAGGTCCAGTACAAGCCCGTGGCCGGAAGAATGCTGATCTTCCCCAGTTGGCTGTACCATAGCGTGGATCCGAATCGATCCAGGGCTAAAGGGAAGGACGCCGATCGGATCATTGTGAGCTTCAACCTGTCTCAAGAGAAGCGCAGATGACCGGGCGCCCATTGAGGCTGGCCGTGGCCCTATGGTTCAGAGACAGAGCCGTCGTACCCGCCGTTGTCCGTTCTGTTGACACCCCTAGGCCGTTGGCCTATTACCCCACTAGTACCGGCCTTTGCCGCCCACGCCGGCCCGTTCATGTCGGCGGCGAAAGATTTCCAGGACAGGGGAGGACGTAATGACGAAGAGCCGTTTTTCGCTCGCATCCGTGGTTCTGGCCCTCGCCTTGGTGACTGCATCCTGGAACGTTGCGGGCGCCGCGGAGTTCTACAAAGGGAAGACCGCCCGCATCGTCGTTTCTTCTTCTCCCGGCGGAGGCTACGACACCTACGCCCGCTACATCGCCCGTCACCTTTACCGGCACCTGCCCGGGCAGCCCCGGATGATCGTGGAGAACCGGCCCGGCGCCGGCGGGCTTCGGGCGGGGAACTACATTTATCACTCGTCGCGCCAGGACGGCACCGAGATTCTGCACATCGGCGGCTCGTCCGTGATCAAGCAGTTGACCGGCATGAAGCAGGTCAAGTTCGACGCCCGGAAGTTCCAGTACATCGGCGCGCCCTACGCCGAGGCCACCGTGCTGGTGGTGACTCGGAACTCCGGCATCACCAGTCTGGACGACATCCTCGGTCCCAAGGCGAAGGAAGTCGCGCTGGGCGGCATCAGCGTGGGATCGCCCAATGACGTGGCCGCCATTCTGCTGCGGGATGTGCTCGGGGGAAAGATCCGGCTGGTGACCGGGTACAAGGGTACGTCGCGAATCCGGCTGGCCATGGACTCGGACGAACTCGACGGAATGTTCAACGGCTGGGCGTCGTTGAACGCCACGAGCTTCGACAAGCTGCAGAGCGGAGAATACAAGGTTCTGATACAGGTCAGCCCGGAGCCCATCAAGGAGCTGGGGAGCATCCCCTCCATCGCGCAGCTCGCCAAGACCGACGCGCAGCGGCGCCTGGTCCGTCTGACCACCACGGTGCCCTACCAATACGCGCGGTCCTTTCTGGTGGGACCGAAGGTGCCCAAGGAACGGGTGGCGGAGATCCGCAAGGCGTTCAACGCCACCATGACCGATCCGGCCTTTCTCAAGGAAGCCAAGAAGGGGCGCCTCAAGATCAGTCCCATCAAGGGCACCGACCTGCAGGCGTACGTGAAGGAGTTTCTGGAGATGCCGTCGGACGAGAAGAAGAAGGTGCTGGGGGTGGTGGCCGGCAAGTGATCGCGGTACCCGTGCGTATGCCGCGCCGGATAGTTTTGACACGCTGTTGCGCGGCGATCCACGACAAGGAGTGACATCATGGAACGTTTGAAAGGCATGTACATACCGCTGCCGACGCCCTTTACCGACACCGGCGCGGTGGACGAGAACGCGGTGCTGGCGCTGACGGACTTCTACGTCGAAGCCGGCGTGCACGGCCTGTTCGTGCTGGGCACCTTCGGCCAGGGTCCGGCGCTGACGCCGGACGAGCGCAAGCGCACGGCCAAGATCGTCATCGACCGGGTGGCGGGCCGCATTCCGGTGGTGATTCACGCGGGGACG
>JAPOQB010000899.1 GCA_026710965.1 Deltaproteobacteria bacterium
CCGCTCAAGCTCGCCGGCGAGATCGGCATGCTCGACGCCATCTCCGGCGGACGGCTCGAGGTCGGCTTCGCGCGCGCCTTCCTGCCCCACGAATATCAGCGCTTCGGCATCTCCCTCGACGAGTCGGTGGCGCGGTTCGACGAGGGCATGGCGCAGGTCGGCCGGCTGCTCGAAGAGGAGGACGTCACCGACAGGGGCCGGTTCCACAGCTTCGAGAACATCACCTCGCTGCCGCGCCCGACGCAAAAGCCGCGCCCCAAATTCTGGACCGCGGCCCTCGCCTCCCCGGGGTCGTTCGAAAAGGCCGGCCGCCAGGGCAACTGGATCATGGCGATCCCCATCGCCCGTTCGGCGATGCGCGAGCTCTGCGCCATCTACCGCGAAGCCTGGGACAAGGCCGGCCACCCGGGCCGGGGCCGGGTGATGCTCGCGTTCCACATGTACTGCCACGAGGACGCCGGCGAGGCGGCGCGGATCGCGCGCGGTCCCCTCAACCGCTATCTCGCCTCGCTGGTGGACGCCGCCTCCGGCTGGATCAGCGGCACCTCGTCCGCCGACTACAAGGGCTATGACAAGGTGATCGCCGCGCTCAAGCGCGAGACCTTCGAATCCCAGGTGGAGAACGGCGCCGCCTGGGTCGGCACCCCGAGTCAACTGGTCGACCGGATCGGCGCCTATGCCGAGGCGGTGGGCGGCATCGACGACGCCTCCCTCCAGGTCAATTTCAACGACATGAGCCTCGGGAACGCCGAACGATCAGTCCGCCTGTTCGGCGAAGAGGTAATGCCCGGTTTCGGCGCGGTCAGGGCGAACGGGGTCTTTTCAGGATTCCCTTAACTTAACCGTTCGCCCCGAGCCCTTCGACAGGCTCAGGACAGTCTTCGCGCAGCGAAGTCGAAGGGCGCCGACTCGCGTCAAGCATAGTTTTTCAACAACCTGTTCGGTTTCGCACGCGACAAGCGGAGGACGAGGCAATGCGCTCCATGATCATCGACATCCACGCCCATTTCACCCCGCCCGAGTGGATCTCGGCCATGCGCCGGGACGGCGCGCGGCACGGGTGCCACATCGAAGAGGACGGCTCGGGCGGGTTGTCGCTCCGGGTGGGCGAAGGCCGTCCCGCCGCGCTGCAGCCGTTTCTCTCGGACCTGCCCGCGCGTTTGGACGCCATGCGGGAGCGGGGGCTGGACCGGCAGGTGCTGTCGCCGCCCATGACCATCGTGACCTACCAGTTGGAGGGGGTTCACGGGCAGGCGGTGTCGCGGCTGTTCAACGAGGCCAACGCCGAGGCAGCGCGCGGCACGCCGGGACTGATCCCCGTAGCCACGGTTCCCATGCAGTCCGGCCGCGAGGCGGTCGAAGAGCTCCGTTACGCGGTGGAGCGGCTGGGCATCCGCATGGTGGAGATCGGCACCCACATCAACGGCGTGAACCTCGATGACGAGTCGTTCCGGCCGTTCTTCGAGTGCGCCGCCGACCTGGGCGTGCTGGTGCAGCTTCATCCCCACCGGGTCGCGGCCGCCGACCGGCTGAACCGGCACTTCATGAACAACCTGGTGGGGAATCCCGTGGACACCGCCATCGCCGCCGCATCGCTGATCCTGGGTGGCGTGCTGGAGCGCTATCCCACACTCAACATCTGCCTGGTGCACGGCGGCGTCGCCCTCCCCTATCTTCTCGGCCGCGTGGTCCACGGGCACGGGGAGGTCGCCGCGGCCCACACGGTCCCCGGCGACCCGGAAACGTACTTCCGCCGCTTCTACTTCGACACCATCCTGCACGACCCGCGCATGCTCACCTTCCTTCGCGACCTGGCCGGCGAGGAGCGGCTGCTGCTGGGCACCGACTATCCCTACGACATGGGCGAGACCGATCCGCTGGGGCTGCTGGAGCAGGCGGGGCTGGGCGACTGCGACGCGGTTCGTGGGGGGAACGCGGCGAGGCTGTTGGGACTGGATGACGGTTCCGCCACCCAAGGGGAACCCTGATCGGCCGGCGCCTTCAAGATAGCGCCCTTCGACTTC
>JAPOQB010000929.1 GCA_026710965.1 Deltaproteobacteria bacterium
CGAAGAGCTCCATGCAGGCCGTGAGCGCGTCGTGCGGATTGCCGTCCAGCGGCGGACCGCCGAGCACGTATTTCTCTCCGGCCCGCAGCAGGTTCTTGAGGCGGAACTCGATGGGGTCGTAGCCGAGCTCGGTGCAGATGTGGTCGGTGTGGGCCTCGCAGGCCCAGCCGAGCTGCACGCTGCCGATGCCGCGGAAGGCGCCGGCGGGCACCTTGTTGGTGTAGACCCAGTAGCAATCGGGCCGGGCGGCGGCGGGGGAGAAATGGCGGCCTGGGGGGCCCGCGGCTGGAGGGAAATCCGCACGACGCGCTGACGGCCTGCATGGAGCTCTTGGAGAAGACCCGCCAAGCCCGCACCCCCGAGTCCCTGGCGCGGCCCGGCGAGAAGATCGGCACCGGCGTCGCCTGCGCCATCAAGGACCTTTCCACCACCCAGTACAACGCCCGCATCGTGTTCGAGGACGATGCCACCTTCACGGTGCACGCCAACGCCCCGGAGATCGGCGGCGGCGCCATGACGGTGCTGGCACAGACCGCGGCCGAGGCGCTCGGGGTGGGCATCGAGCGGATCACCATCGCCCCCTACGACACCAGCACCACGCCCGGCGCCTCCGGCGTCTACGGCAGCCGTATCACCGTGCTCATGGGCAACGCGGTGAAGCGGGCGTCCGAGGAACTGCGGGAGCTTATGCTGCAACAGGCCGCGGCGCTGACCGACCGGGACGTCCAGGACCTTTCCCTGGACGACGGTGTATTCTCGGGCAACGGCGATCCGGTGATGACCCTGGACGAGCTCGCGGACCGGATCACCGGCACGCTGGTGGGCCGGGGCATGGACAAGGCCCTCACCCGCGACCGCATCGACATCCGCACCTGGGAGATCAACGCCGGCATCGCGGTGATGGCGGTGGACTCGGAAACCGGCAGGGCGCGCTGCCTGACCTACGTGTCCTCGGCCGACATCGGGCAGGCCATGCACCCGCTCCGGTGCGAGGGCCAGGAGCAGGGCTCGATCATGTTCGGCATGGGCAACACCCTCACCGAGGAGCAGGTGTTCGACGGCGCCCTGCTGCTCAACCCCAGCGCCATCGACTACGCCCTGCCGCGGTTCAAGAACCTGCCGGCGGTGCTGGATTCCGTGCTGATCGAGAACCGGGACGGCCCCGGCCCCTTCGGCAGCAAGGGCATGGCCGAGGGCGGGCTGGCGCCGGTGGCGCCGGCCATCGCCGCCGCGTTGAGGGAGGCCGTGGGCATCGTGGTCCATGACCTGCCCATGAGCCCCGAGCGGGTGTACCGGCTGATGGAGTCCGGCGGCTGATGGACGGCTCCACCGACATCGAATCGCGGGTGGCGGCCACGCTCGGGGAACTCGGCGTTTCCTACGAGCTCGTCCACATCGACCCCGCCTTCGCCGATACCGCGGACTTCTGCGAGAAATACGGCTATCCCCTGGAAACCAGCGGCAACACCATCGTCGTGGCCTCCAAGCGCGGCCAGAAGACCTACTGCGCCTGCGTCGTGCAGGCTTCGGCGCGACTCGACGTCAACAAGACGGTCAAGCGGTTGATGGGGGTTTCGCGGGCCTCGTTCGCGTCCGCCGAAGAGACGATGGAGTTGACGGGGATGATGATCGGCGGCGTCACGGCGTTTGCCCTGCCCCGCCACCTGCCGGTCTACGCCGACCCGCACCTGCTGTCGCAACCTTACGTCATCCTCGGTTCGGGCAGCCGCTCCTCCAAGATCAAGATCGCGCCCGCGGACCTCGGGAAGATACCCGGCGCCGAGTTCGTCGACGGCTTGGCGATGTAGCGGGGCGGCCGCGCCACGGGGCTTCCCCGCGCGGCCGGGGCGGTAGCGTTTGGCGTTCGAGCAAAGAAGCGTTAAACTGGCGAAATGGCTCAACCGAGAACCACGTTTGCCAAACGGCAGCGGGAACGCGCAAAACAGGAGAAGAAGGAGGAGAAGGCCAAGCGGCGCGCCGAACGCCG
>JAPOQB010000900.1 GCA_026710965.1 Deltaproteobacteria bacterium
ATCATGTCCAGCGATGCCGGAGGGTAAGGGTGTACGGGTTTCACAACAGGTTGCTGCACGTGGATCTGGGCACCGGCCGTCACCGTTGGGAGGAAAGCGGTGAGG
Organism: Deltaproteobacteria bacterium; assembly: GCA_026710965.1. Classification (GTDB taxonomy): domain Bacteria; phylum Desulfobacterota; class Binatia; order UBA9968; family JAJDTQ01; genus JAJDTQ01. The sequence goes on from JAPOQB010000900.1 coordinate 106, forward strand.
ATCGCCTGCGGTCCTTTGTCGGCGGCATCGGCCTGGGCACGAGTCTGCTCTACGACTTCGCGCCTCCGGGAGTCGAACCCCTGGCACCCGAGAATCCGTTGATATTCACCAGTGCGCCGCTGGCGGGAACCGGGCTCACCACCACCGCCAAGTACGCGGTGGTGACCAAGTCGCCCCTTACCGGTTTCATCGCCGACTCGCTGTCGTCGAGTTTCTTCGCGCTGGAGCTCAAGGCGGTGGGGGTCGATGCGGTGGTGGTGACGGGCCGGGCGCCGGCCCCGTGCTATCTGTTCATCGGCAATGACGGCGTGGAGTTCCGGGACGCGAGCCGGCTCTGGGGGCGGAGTGCCGCCGACACCGAGGCCGCCATCCGCGCGGAGCTCGGCAACGATGCCGTCCGGGTGGCGGCCGTGGGAACGGCCGGCGAGAACCGGGTGCGGTTCGCCACCATCAGCAACGAGGGCCGGCACGCCGGACGCGGCGGCGTCGGCGCGGTCATGGGCTCCAAGAACCTCAAGGCCGTCGCGTTGTCGGGCAGCGCCCGGGTCTCGGTGGCGGACCCCGCGGGGGTAGCCGCGGCGGCCGCGGCCCTGCGGCAGCGGAGCCTGGGGGAGCACACCGCCAAGTACCGCGAGATCGGCACGGTGGCGAACTTGGCGGTATTCGACCGGCTCGGCGCCCTGCCCACGCGCAACTTCCAGCAGCCGACCTTTGCCGGCGCCGACGGCCTCAGCGGCGAGAGCCTGACCGAGAACAGTTTCAGCCGCCGGCACGGGTGCGCTTCCTGTACCATCCGCTGCGAGCGGCTGTTCAAGTCGCTGTCCGGCAACGAGCAGCGCATGGAGTACGAGACGCTTTTCGCCCTGGGGCCGCTGTGCGGCATCGAAGACCCGGAGGCGGTGCTGGAGGCCGCCCGGCTCTGTGACGCGTACGGGCTTGACAGCATCAGTACCGGCGGCACCCTGGCCTGGGCCATGGAGTGCGTGGAGCGCGGGCTCCTGCCGGAGGCTGGCAACCTGCGCTTCGGTTCGGCGCAGGCGGTGCTGGCCGCCATACCGGCCATCGCGGAGCGCCGGGGATTCGGCGATCTCCTGGCCGAGGGCTCCCGGCGGGCCGCCCTGGCGCTGGGCCACGATTCCCTGGACTGGGCCATGCAGGTGAAGGGGCTGGAGCTACCGGGATACGAGCCCCGGAGCCTCAAGACCATGGCCCTGGGCCTGGCCGTAAGCCCCCGGGGCGCCTGTCACAACCGCTCCGGGGCGTACGAGGCGGATTTCTCCGGCACGGTGGACCGTCTGAGCTCCGAGCCGGGGCGAGGCGCGCTGGTGGCCGCGTCGGAAGACTTCGCGGCGGCGCTGGATTCGCTCATCGTGTGCAAGTTCCTGCGGCGCTGTTTCGAGGACTTCTACGGCGAAGCCGCCGGCCTGCTGGCGAAGGTCACGGGCTGGGACTACAGCGCCGCGGAATTGCGTTTGGCCGCGGAGCGGATCCACACACTCAAGCGCTGTTTCAACCAGCGCGAGGGCTGGTGCCCGGAGGACGACGGGCTGCCGCCCAGAGTGCTCACGGAGACCTTGGCCACGGGGGTGGCCCAGGGAACGAGGCTTACTCACGACGAACTTCAGGGGATGATCCGCGACTACTACGACGCCCGGCAATGGGGCCAAGACGGCCGCGTGTCCGAGGCCCGACTCAAGGCGTTGGGCCTGGACCGGGGAGCCTGAGAACGTGGCCGGCAAGCACGAGCCGCCACCGCAGCGCAGGCACCCGGGCGCGGGACGACGCCGGGGCCGCAACCGCCCCAGAGGGCGCCAGGTCGACCCGGACGCGCTGGAGCAGATCCGCGCGTTGCTGGGAGACCGGCCGCGGCGCCGGGACCTCCTGATCGAGCACCTTCACCTGATTCAGGACCGGTATCGCGTGCTGTCCGCCGCGCACTTGGCGGCGCTGGCGGACGAGATGCGCCTGGCCCTGGCCGAGGTCTACGAAGTGGCGACGTTCTACGCCCACTTCGACGTGGCCAGGGCAGAGGGGGAGTTGCCCGCGGATGTCACCGTGCGGGTCTGCGACGGTCTGGTGTGCGAGATGATGGGCGCCCGGAGACTGTTGGAGGACCTCCCCGGCGCGGTCGAAGACGGTGTTCGAGTGATGCCGGGACCTTGCATGGGGGGCTGCGATCGCGCCCCGGTAGCAAGGGTGGGACAACGCCTGGTGGTGCGGGCCACCGTGGATGAGCTGGCGCAGGCGGCCCGAAGCCGGGAAGTGGAGGCGGCGGTACCGGAATACAGGGACTATGGGCAATACGCCGCCGGCGGCGGCTACGGGGTCTTGAGGGCGTGTCTCGACGGCGGCCTGAGCCGGGAAGACGTGGTGGACAAGGTGTCGGCGTCGGGGCTCCAGGGACTGGGCGGTGCGGGCTTTCCCACCGGCCGGAAGTGGCAGATCGTGCGCGGCTATCCCGGCCCCCGGCTCATGGCGGTGAACGCGGACGAGGGCGAGCCCGGCACCTTCAAGGACCGGTATTTCATGGAGAGCGATCCGCACCGGTTTCTCGAGGGGGTGCTGGTGGCGGCCTGGGCGGTGGAAGCCGAAGCCGCCTACATCTACCTGCGGGACGAGTACGCAGAGGTCCGGGAGATCCTGTCACGGGAGCTCCCCAGGCTCCGGGAAGCCGGCCTGGACGCTCACGTGGAGTTGTACCTGCGGCGCGGCGCGGGCGCCTACATCTGCGGCGAAGAGTCGGCCATGATCGAGAGCATCGAGGGCAAGCGCGGGTTGCCGCGGCACCGGCCGCCGTACGTGGCGGAGACCGGCCTGTTCGGCCGGCCGACCCTGGTGCAGAACGTCGAGACCCTCTACTGGATACGGGACATCGTCGAGCGGGGGCCGGAGTGGTTCACGGCCCAGGGCCGCAACGGTGGTGCCGGCCTTCATGCCTACTCCGTATCGGGGCGGGTGGCCCGGCCGGGGGTGAAGATCGCCGCCACCGGAATTACCGTGCGAGAGCTGATCGACGAGCATTGCGGCGGCATGCAGCAGGGCCACCGGTTCAAGGGATACCTTCCCGGCGGCGCTTCGGGCGGCATGCTGCCGGCCTCCATGGCCGACCTGCCGCTCAAGTTCGGCTCACTGGAGGAGCACGGCTGTTTCGTCGGTTCCCACGGCGTGGTGGTGCTGAGCGATCAGGACGACGTGAAGTCCGTAGTCCGGAACCTGATGCGTTTCTTCAAGCACGAGAGCTGCGGGCAGTGCACCCCGTGCCGGGTGGGGACGGAGAAGGCGGTGGGGCTCCTGCAGCGGCCCTCGTGGGATGAGCCGTTGCTCGAGGCCCTCGGCGTGGCCATGACCGATGCCTCCATCTGCGGCCTCGGCCAGGCGGCCCCCAACTCGGTGCGCTCCGCCTTCCGCTTCTTCAAGGAGGATTTGTCGTGAGCGAGCCCGTACGTTTCACCCTCGACGGCCGGGAAGTGGAGGCGGCGGCCGGCGAAACCCTCTGGCAGGTGGCCGGGCGGCAGGGGACGGTGATCCCGCACCTGTGCTACGACCCGCGGCCGGGTTACCGGCCGGACGGCAACTGTCGCGCCTGCATGGTGGAAGTGGAGGGAGAGCGGGTGCTGGCCGCGTCGTGCATCCGGCGTCCGACAACCGGCATGAAGGTGTACACGGGGAGCGAACGGGCGCGGAATGCGCGCGGCATGGTGCTGGAGCTGCTGATGGCGGACCAGCCCGCCCGGGAAGCCGCGCACGATGCCGGGTCGCGGCTGTGGCAGTGGGCCGACCGCCTGGAGGTGACCGGCAGCCGGTTCCCGGCCCGCGACGCTCCCGCGCCCGACGCCAGCCATCCGGCCATGCGGGTGGCGCTCGACGCATGCATCCACTGCACGCTGTGCGTGCGCGCCTGCCGCGAGGTCCAGGTGAACGACGTCATCGGCATGGCCTACCGCGGCGGCGACGCCAAGGTGGTGTTCGACTTCGACGACCCCATGGGCGAGAGCACGTGCGTGGCCTGCGGCGAATGCGTGCAGGCCTGTCCCACCGGCGCCCTGACCGCCGCGACGATGGTGGACGACGCCGGCGTGGACAAGCGCGAGGCCCTCACCGAGGTGCCCAGCGTGTGCCCCTATTGCGGCGTGGGCTGCCAGATCGACTACCGGGTCAAGGACAACGCCATCGTCGCGGTGGAGGGCCGCAACGGGCCGTCCAACCAGAGCCGCCTGTGCGTCAAGGGCCGGTTCGGCTTCGACTACGTCAGCCACCCGCACCGGCTCACCGTGCCGCTGATGCGCCGCCAGGACGCCCCCAAGGATGCTTCGGAGGACATCGACCCGGCGAATCCCTACAGCCATTTCCGGGAGGCCACCTGGGAGGAGGCGCTGGACGCCGCGGCCGCGGGTCTGCGGAACATACGGGACCGGGACGGCGGCGGTGCCCTGGCGGGTTACGGCTCGGCCAAGGGGTCCAACGAGGAGGCCTACCTGGTGCAGAAACTCGTGCGCACGGGCTTCGGCACCAACAACGTGGACCATTGCACGCGGCTTTGCCACGCGTCGTCGGTGGCGGCGCTCATGGAGGGCATCGGCTCCGCCGCCGTGACCGCGCCCTTCACCGCCTGCGAGGACTCGGACGTCATCATCGTCATCGGCGCCAACCCGACGGAGAACCATCCGGTGGCCGCCACCTACTTCAAGCAGGCGGCCAGGCGCGGGGCGAAGCTCATCGTCATGGATCCCCGGGGCCAGGCGTTGAGGCGGCACGCGTCGCAAATGCTGCGGTTCAAACCCGGCACGGACGTGGCGCTGCTCAACGCCTTGCTGAACGTCATCCTTGGAGAGGATCTCTACGACCGCGAGTACGTGGCCGCTCACACCGAGGGCTTCGAGGAATTGAAACGCCACGTGGCGGACTTTACCCCGGAGGCCATGGCGGACCTGTGCGGCGTCGATCCGGAAACCATCCGCTCGGTGGCGCGTCTCTACGCCGGCGCCGGGGCAGGCATGATCTTCTGGGGCATGGGCATCTCGCAACACGTCCACGGCACCGACAACGCCCGCTGCCTGATCGCCCTGGCCCTGGTGACCGGTCAGGTGGGCCGCCCGGGCACCGGCCTCCACCCGTTGCGGGGGCAGAACAACGTCCAGGGAGCCTCCGACGCCGGCCTCATTCCCATGTTTTATCCCGACTACCTGTCCGTGGAGGAACCCGGGACCCGCCGGCGTTTCGAGGACGTCTGGGACATGGCCCTGGATCAGCGTCGCGGACTCACCGTGATGGAGATCATGGACGCGGTGCACGCCGGGCAGATCAAGGGCATCTACATCATGGGCGAGAACCCGGCCATGTCGGACCCCGACGTCCAGCACGCGCGGGAGGGGCTGGCGAAGCTCGAACATCTGGTGGTGCAGGAGATCTTCCTCACCGAGACGGCGTTTCACGCCGACGTGGTGCTGCCGGCGTCGGCGTGGCCGGAAAAGAACGGCACGGTGACCAACAGCAACCGTCAGGTGCAGATGGGGCGGGCGGCGTTGCAGCCTCCCGCCGGCGTGCGGCAGGACTGGTGGATCATCCAGGAACTGGCGCGCCGCATGGGGTTGGACTGGAACTATGCCGGACCGGCCGACGTCTTCGCGGAGATGAAGCGCGTCATGCCGTCCCTGGACCATATCACCTGGGATCGCGTGGAGCGCGAAAGCTCGGTGACCTATCCGTGTCCGGGGCCCGATGTGCCCGGTTCCGAAGTGGTGTTCGGCGACGGTTTCCCCACCGACAACGGCCGCGGCAGGCTGGTGCCGGTGGATATCATCCCGCCCGACGAACAGCCCGACGAGGCGTTCCCCATGATCCTCACCACCGGCCGGCAACTGGAGCACTGGCACACCGGCGCCATCACCCGCCGGGCCGGCGTGCTGGACGAGCTCGAGCCCGAGGCGGTGGCCAGCCTCTCGCCCAAGGAGCTGCGGCACCTGGGCGTGTCGCCGGGCGAACCGGTGCGGGTATCCACCCGCCGCGGCGTCATCGAGATCAAGTCCCGGGCAGACAGCGCGGTCCCCGACGGATGCGTGTTCGTTCCGTTCTGTTTCGCCGAGGCGGCGGTCAACCTGCTGACCAACCCGGCGCTGGATCCCTATGGCAAGATCCCGGAGTACAAGTTCTGCGCCGCGCGCGTGGAGGCGTTGTAGCGCGCGCGGGTAAGGGGAGAATCGGTCATTATTCCGCGGATAGCTGCACACGCGGTTGCATGGGTGCTTCGACGGGTGGGATTAGTACCGCAATAACGACGCGACCACGAGGCTTGCGGCGATCGAGAAGACTATGACGAGCCAGACTTCCAACGGTTTCTCCTTTCTGCGTTAATCTAACAAATAATCTTCAGGAAGTCAAACTTCGAGTAGTCGACACTCTGCGATTCGCTCGAAGATTATCTTAGAATTTAACAAGTTAAGGTCCCTTTTTCAAGGAACCTGGAAGGATTAACGAGAGAATTCTCGGAATTGACCGGATGGCGTAACGATTCAGAAACTGACCTTCGGCGTCGCTCTCGCCGCGTCCTCCACCTGGAAGTACTCGGCCTTCTCGATCCCCGCGAGGTCCGCGTAAAAGCGCCCCGGCAGCTTGCGTATGAAGGTATTGACCGCGGTGACGCTGTCGTTGAACCGCTTCCGCTCCACCGCAAGGCGGTTCTCGGTCCCCTCGAGCTGGTCCTGGAGCTTCAGGAAGGACTGGTTGGACTTGAGCTGCGGGTATTGCTCCCGCAGCACCAGCAAGCGGGACAGCGCGCGCTCGAAGCCGGCGGCGGCCTGAGCTTTCTGGTTGACCGAGCCGGCCTGGAAATAGGCTTTGCGCGCGTTGGCCACGCCCAGGTAGATCTTCTCTTCCTGCTTGGCCACGCCCTTGACGGTCTCTATCAGGTTGGGAATCAGCTCGAAGCGCCGCTGAAGCTGGTTCTCCACCTGCGCCCACTGGTTCTTCACCCCCTCGTCCAGGGTGATGGCCCGGTTGTAGCCGCTGAGAACACAGCCGCCGGCCAGCAGGACCATGCCCACGACGGCCGCCAGCATGATCAACAGAATCCTTGATGCGCTCACGCCATTTCTCCTTCCCGTATCAGGTATTCACGATCAGCCGTCACCATCCGGCACCGCCGCCTCCTCCTCCGAAGCCTCCGCCGCCCCCAAAGGAACCCCCGAAACCCCCTCCGAAGCCTCCTCCGAGACCTCCGCCCGAGCCACCCCAGGAACGCCCGCCGCCTCCGAGGAGGCTGCCGAGGACCGCTCCCATCAGCAAACCGGAAGCCGCGCCCCGGCCTCCCCACGCCGTGCGATGACGGCGCCGGCGCAAGGAGCTCAGGAAAAACAGCCCTATCAGCACGGGCATCAGCGAGCCGCCGATGCCCGTGCCGGTGACGCGCCGGCGTCCACTGCGGATCCGGTAGTCCGGCGCGCCGGTGAGCTTCACCCGCGCCGCGTCCGCCACCCGGTTGGCCGTGGCGACGGTGAGAGCAAACAGACCCTCGGCATATTTTCCCGCCCTGAAGAAATCCTGGGCCACGCGTCGCGAAGCCGTGCCGGCCCAGGAGTCGGGCAGCACTCCTTCCAGGCCGTACCCGGTGTGCACCCGTACCCTCCGCTCCTTCAGGGTCAAGGTGATGAGGGCGCCGTTGTCCTTGCCCTTGCGGCCGAGCTTCCAGGCCTCGGCGTGGCGCTGCACGAAGCCGAAGAAGTCTTCTCCGTCCGTCGTGGGAACGGTCAGGACCTTGACCTGGGCCGTGGTCTTGCGCTCCAGCTCCCGCAGCCAGCCCTCCATCCGCCGTTCGGTGGCGGCGTCGATGAGACCGGCCTGGTCCACCACGTACGTTCCCGGATCCTTGACCGTGACCGCCGCGCCCGCCGCCGGGGCGAGCAGGGCCAGTGCGGTGAGGCACACGGCCAGCGCCGGGCCGAGCGGGGAGCGGGTGTGTCTACCAGGCATTGATGTGGGTCCTCAAGGCGTCCACGTCGGCGTAAAGAGTCTTGAACTCCTCCCATCCATGATCGCCGCGGTTGTCGACGGCGCTTCGAACCCCCGGCAGTGACCGCTGAATGCCGCCCTCGACGGCGGCCACCGCGTCCAGCGCCGCCCTGGGCTCGGTCTCGCCGTGCAGCCACAGCAATCCACGCAGGGACCGCAGCAGGCGCTCCCCCACGTCCACCTCCACGGTGGTCAGGGCCTTGTCCCG
>JAPOQB010000096.1 GCA_026710965.1 Deltaproteobacteria bacterium
GCACGTCCAGTGCGTGTTCCTGACTATCGGCGACGACGTAGTCGAATATCGGAGGTTTCATTCCGCAGCCCTCGGGTGTCCCGCCTCAGCGTCCGTTGATGAGCCCGAACAGGATGTCGGGCGTGACCGGGGTGTCCTTGACCCGCACGCCAAGGTGCTTCAAGGCATCTTCCACCGCGCTCACGATGGCCGGCGGCGCGGGCATGTAGCCGCTCTCGCCGGCGGCCTTGGCTCCCACCGGGTTGCCGGGGGCGGGCGTCTCGTGCTCTTCCAGCACGATCTCCGGCACCTCCATGGTGGAGGGCAGGAGGTAGTCCATGAAGGTCTGGCTCAGGAGCTGGCCGTCCTCGTCGTACTTGAACTGCTCGTAGAGGGCGCCGCCGATGCCGAGGTTGACGCCGCCGTAGCAGAAGCTCTCCACCATCAGCGGATTGATGGCCTTGCCGCAGTCGTGGACCACGTAGTAGTCGACCAGCTTGATTTCCAGAGTCTCGGGGTCCACTTCCACCACCGGTACATGCACCGAGAACGTGTAGGTGGCGAAACCGCCGGCGACTCGGCCGTCCGGGGTCGGCGGCACGAACCCGCGCGGGTGTTTGGCCACGGCGCTGGCCATGAGCCCGGGCTCCATGCCGGGGGAGAGCAGCGTGTCGCGGCGGTAGGCGTAGAAGCACACCTGGTCCCAGCTTACCGTCTTCTCCGGGTCCTCCCGGTCGGTGAACATGCCGCCGGTGAGCTCGATGCGCTCGGCCGGAACCTCCAGGGCGTTGGCGGCGATGGCCTGCATCTTGTCCTTGATCTTGCGGCCGGCGCTGAACAGCGCCAGCGGCAGCATCAGGTGCAGGCGGTTGCCGGAGGTGGCCCGGGTGACGATGCCCTCCATGGAGTCGGCGCGGGCAATGCGCACGCGGTCCGGCCGCACCCCGAAGAAGTCACAGGCAAGCTGGGTGGTGGTGGTCTCGTGACCCTGGCCGCAGGACTGGAATCCGATGGTGACGGTGATCATCCCGGTGACGTCCACGTGGACCCGGATGCCCTCCATGTTGGTGTCCATGTTCACCATCTGCGGTCCCATGACGGCGAACACCATGCCGGTGCCGCCGCCGGGCTCGATGACCGTGGAAAGGCCGAAGCCGAGCCACTTGCCGCGCTCCCGGGCCTCCCGCCGGCGCTCCTCCCAGGTATCGGCGCGGGAAACGGCCAGGGCTTTCTCCAGACACGTGGGATAGTCGCCGCTGTCGTACTCGGCGCCCGTGGGGATCGTGAACGGGAACTCGTCGGGTTGAATGAAGTTCCGGGCGCGGATCTCGGCCCGGTCGATCTCCAGCTCCCTGGCGATGAGGTCCACCATGCGCTCCAGCACATAGCCCGCGGGCGCCTGGCCGAAGCCCCGGTAGGGTGACTGGTTGGTCTTGGAGGTCAACGCCGAGATGGCGTGGTAGCGCACCGCCGGAATCCGGTACGGCCCGACGATGGCCGTGATGGGCTTGATGAGCTGCATGGCGCCGCGGCCGGCGTAGGCGCCGGCGTCGTCGATGCAGCGGATGTCCAGCGCGGCGATGCGGCCGTCGCCGTCGCAGGCGGCGCGCAGGTAGTAGACCCGGTCCGGTCCGTGGCCGTCGCCGGAGCTCATGTCCTCCAGCCGGTCCTCGATGAACTTCACCGGGCGGTCCAGCATCCGGCTCACCGCCGCGGTGAGGAACATGTGCTTGCGCCCGCGCTTGACGCCGTGGCTGCCGCCCACGTCCAGGTGCTGATGGACGCGGAGCCGGTTCAAGGGCAGCCGCAGGACCCTGGCGAGCTGCTCCTCGATGTTGGGGGTCTGGTGGGAAGCCCACAGGTTCATTTCCTGGCGGGCGGCGTCCCATCGCGCCACCGCGCCGAAGGTCTCCAGCGGCACCCCGGAATGGCGGTTCCAGCGGTAGCGTTCCTCGAACACGTGCTCGGCCCCGTCGAAAGTCTCGTCCACCGGGCCGTAAGTCAGCACCCGTTCGTAGGCGATGTTGCTGCCGTGTTTCTCGTGCAGCACCGGGGCTTCCGGGAGGATGGCCTCCTCCGGGTCCACCACCGGGTCCAGCATTTCGTACTCCACCTCCACCAGCTCGGCCGCGTCCTCGGCGATGTAGCGGTTCGCCGCCAGCACCACGGCCACCCATTCGCCCGCGTAGCGCACCTTGTCCAGCGCCAGCGGGTACCAGACGACGTCGGGGATATCGAGGTTCTGGGGTACCGGCTCGATGACGTCCGGGAGCATCGTTCCGACGATGACCGCCGTCACGCCGGGAAGCGCCTCGGCCCGGCTCGTGTCGATGTGGACGATCCGGGCGTGGGCGTGGGGCGACCGGACCGTGGCCATGTGCAGCAGGTCCGGGAGCGTGAAGTCGTTGATGTAGGTGCCCTTGCCGGCAACGAAGCGGCGGTCCTCCACCGGGGGAATGCGCCGCCCGATGTAGGGGCCGCCGCTGTCATCCCCCGGTACGGAGGGGGGCTCCTGCACGGCGGTCTCGCCCCGGGCGATCCTGCCCGCCGCATCCTTCACCGCGTCGACGATCTCCATGTAGCCGGTGCAGCGGCACAGATTGCCCGAGAGGGCGGTGCGGATCTCGGACTCGTCCGGATCCGGGTTCGCGGCCAGCAGGTCCGCCGCCGCCATGATCATGCCCGGGGTGCAGTAGCCGCACTGCATGGCGTGCTTTTCGGCAAAGGCCCGCTGGAGCGGCCCGAGCCGCTCGGGAGAGCCGAGGCTTTCCACCGTCCGGACGTCGCGGCCGTCCGCCTGGACCGCCAGCAGGAGACACGAGCGCACCACCTTGCCGTCGAGCAGCACGTTGCAGCAGCCGCATACGCCGTGCTCGCATCCGGCGTGGGTGCCGGTCTGGTGCAACTCCTCGCGGATGGCGTCCAGCAGCGTCTTGCGCGCCGGCACCTCGGTCTCCACCGGCTTGCCGTTCAGGGTCAGGGAAACGCGCGCCATCGGTTCGGAGGTGTGCGAGCCGTTCATGGAATGGTTCCTTCCTGGCTAGGGTGCGCTGATGGGGCGGGGGTGATGGCTTCCGTCAGCTTTCCCTGACGTAGCGGTCGAGCCAACGGAGGGCGGGTTCCGTCACCGCGTCGAAGCGGTAGCCAAGGAAGTGGCGCTGGCAGAAGAAGTGCTCCACCTCGTCGATGATCTCTACCGCCACGTGCTCGTTGCCGGCCCGTTTGAGGGCGTCCGCCATGTCGGTGCAGTGATACGACGGGTTGACCCAGTCCTGGGCGCCGACGATGAAGAGGACCGGCACGTGTATGTCCGTCGCGTAGCGGATGGGAGATCTCTCCAGGAACGGCTGCGGATCCACCTCCGGGGGCGTTCCGCCGGTCATCTCCTTGACCGTCAGCGCGTAGAAATCGGGTTTCCATTCCTTCGCGCCCCGCAACGCCTTGATCCAGTCGGTCTTGGGCGCGAGGCTCAGGCACGCCTTCACGCGCGGGTCCTTCGAGCTCACGATCAGGGCCAGGGCCGCGCCGTTGGAATGCCCGCTCACGGCGATGCGCCCGGCGTCCACCGACGGCAGCCCGCTCAGGAATCC
>JAPOQB010000727.1 GCA_026710965.1 Deltaproteobacteria bacterium
CCTACCGAGTAGTCAGTAAAAGGGCTGGACAATGGGCACGGCACCCTGTACACCGGCGCCACCATGGCTCAGTCCCAGATCAGTCGCACCCTGCGCGAGACGGCGGCACACTCGCGGATCGTCGCCATCCTGTCACAGGAACGGTTTGACAGCCGGCGGGCCTTTGCCCGCAGGATCTGCGGGGAGTTCTCGTTCGTCGACACACGTGGCCGGCCGCAGCTTGCGGGCTGCATGAAGGCGCTGGCGACGCTGGCTCGGGCGTCGCCGGAGATTATCCTGCCGGCGCCACGGGCGGTGGTGGCGAACAAGCCGCGCCAGCTTGAGGCCTCGGTTCCCGAGCCGGTCGATGTCCCACTGCACCCGGCCCGGATCCGGGATCTCGCTTTCCTGGTGGTGACGCAGCGCTGTGAGCGTGAGGTGTGGAACACGCTGATGGCGCACGAACATCCCCATGGCATGACGACCTTTGCCGGTTGTCAGGTGCGCTACCTTGTGGGCTCGGCCCATGGCTGGCTGGGCGCTCTCGGGTTCTCTGCCGCGGCCCTGCGGGTGTCGGCGCGTGACCGATGGATGGCGTGGAGCGATGAAGGACGCCGGCACCACCTTCACCGGGTGGTCTGCCTGAGCCGCTTCCTGATCCGTGCGTCGGTGCGCTGCCCGCACCTGGCGAGCCATGTGCTGGGGCGGGTGCTGCGGCGTCTGCCGCGGGACTTCGAGACCCGCTACGGCTATCGTCCCTGGCTGGTGGAGAGCTTTGCCGATGCGGGAGTGGAGGGGAGCTGTCTGAGAGCGGCCAACTTCCTCATGGTTGGCCGGACCACGGGGCGGGGCCGTCAGGATGCCGGCAAGCAGCGTGCGCGGACGGTCAAGACGGTGTTCATGTACGCCCTGGCACCCGACTGGCGCCGCAGGCTCGGGGTTGAGTGGGTCGATCATGCCCCGGTGCTGGAGCCGGGAGAGGGCCTGAACGCGGCCGAGTGGGCCGCCAACGAGTTTGGAGGAGCGCCGTTGGGTGACAAGCGACTGTCGGCACGTCTGGTGAAGAGCGCGGGTCTGCTGGCGTCCTACCCGGGAGGGAAGATCAACGCCAGCAGCGCCAGCAAGGAGATCACCGGGTTCTACCGTCTGATCGAGGCGCCGGAGGAGTCGGACATCACGGTTCCGGCGATTCTTGCGCCGCACCGGGAGCGCAGTGTGCAGCGGCTGCGCGGACAGGCCACGGTGCTGGCGCTCCGCGACGGCACCGACCTGAGCTTCTCGACGCGGCCTGGCTGCGACGGACTGGAGATCATCGGCAAGAACCAGACCGGTGCGCAGAGCCTGGGTCTGTCGATGCATGCGACTCTGGCCGTGACCGGGAGCGGTCTGCCGCTCGGGGTGCTGGACCTGAACTTCGATCAGGTGGTGAGCGGACAGGAGACACGGCGTCAGACACGGCGCTGGCTTGACGGATTCACCGACGTGGCGCGGGCGGCACGGGAGGTCACGGGCAGGACGCGGATCATCTATGTCTGTGACCGGGAAGCGGACCGCTTCGAGGTGTTCGATCACCAGCGCCGCCATCCACGCGTCGACCTTCTGGTGCGTGCGAGATACGACCGGGTTCTCGGACCCTCGAAGCTCTTTGCCGTCATGAGCGGTGGTGACCCCGATGGCCTGATCGACGTCGAGATCGACGGACTTGCGGCACGGCCCAAGTCCTCTGGCAAGAAGGCGCGCCCGGCACGCCGCAAGCGCCTGGCCACCTGTGACCTGCGGTTCCGCCGCGTCACGCTGCCGGCGACACAGACCATGGAGGGGAGCACACCGATGATGGTGTCGGCGGTCCACATCGTGGAACGCCACCCGCCCGAAGACGAGGACCCCGTCCAGTGGTTCCTGCTGACCACGTGTCAGGTCACGACACCGTCACAGGCCGCCGACATCGTCGGCTTCTACCTCCAGAGATGGCGCATCGAGGACTTCTTCCGGGTGCTCAAGTCCGGCTGCCGCGTCGAGCACCTGCTGTTCCGCACCGCCGAACGCCTGCAGCGGGCCATCGCCATCAATGCCGTCATCGCCTGGCGCATCATGGTCATGACGCTGCTCGGACGCCAGGTGCCCGACTGCGAGCCCCACCTGATGTTCGCCGATCACGAACTCGACTTCCTGCGCGACTATGCCCGCCAGCACGGCCTGTCAGCACCGGAAAGGCTCGGCGATGCCGTAAGCTTGGTGGCCCACCTCGGCGGCTATCGCAACCGCAAGCACGATCCCGATCCCGGTCATCAGATCATGTGGCATGGGCAGACCCGTCTCACCAGTGCCTCACTGGGCCACCGAATCGGACGCCAGACCGGATTCGAAACCGGGTTCAAGGAAGGCCGCAAACACGCATTGCGGCAAAAAACGTAGACCATTGCTACGTCAATATGTGACTACTCGGTAG
>JAPOQB010000295.1 GCA_026710965.1 Deltaproteobacteria bacterium
CCACGACGCGCTCAAGTCGCAGCCGATCTTGTCGTTGCCCGTGGCGTGCCGTGATACCGAGCTGAGCTTTCACACTGTCGCCTCGGCCATGGGATTGCTCGTTCGCCAGGGAATCGCGCGGGAGATCACCGGGAAGCGGCGTGATCGTTTGTTCGTCTATGACCAATATCTTTCCATCCTCAACGAAGGCACCGAGGCGTCGTGATGCCGTGCGTTCGACAAACCCGGAGGAGTCCATGAAGGTACCCTGGTCCGGCACCATCGTGGCCGTACAGCCGCGGGTACGGCTCCTGCGTTCGCTTGACGAGCGGTCCCACAGCTATCACGGTTACGTGCTGCGGATCGACGGGACTTGGGCCGGCGAGAGCGGGGAAGCCGGCATCGCCGTGGGCCGGGCGGCACACGCGAAGCACCGGTTTTGCGTCGGCATGGAGGTGAGCGGGATGGCGGAGCCCGTGGCCGATCCGCGCACGGAGACGGCAGGGTGGTACAAGGCCAGCCGGCTCAGGATCATCCGGGACGCCGGGGTGGAGGAGTCGAAGGGGCCGCCGTTCCATGGCGTGCCGCCGGATCTCGAAACCTACCGGGCGCGCGGGCATCGGCGGTTGGACCCGCGCACCTATGAGACCCGGTGCGCGACCTGCATCTGGGGCTGCCGGATGCCGGTGGCGCTCATATTGGACCCGTGGAACCCGTCGGAGAAACGCCATCGGTTCGAGACCTTCTGCTATGGTCCCAAGAGCTGTGGTCTCTACCGGGCCGGGCGCGAGCGCACGGTGCCGGCGAAGGACGGGCCGTCCTACACCGAAGGCGACTGGGTCGACGAGTCGGAGACGGCCCACCGCGGCCCTGACGAGTAACCGGACAAGACGCTGGTATCGGAGGCATCATGAGCAACGAGTCCTCTTTCCATGACCACGCCCACGCGGTGGAGTTCGACAAACAGGCGGCCATGTCGGCCATTCACGGCGAGTTGGCCGAGCGGCTGATCGAAGCCATGGAGCTCCGCGGCGACGAGACGGTGCTGGACGTGGCCACTGGCACGGGCCGGTTCGCCCGCCCGGTGTCGCGGCATCTGGCGGCCGGGAGTATCGTCGGCATCGACGAGGCGCTGGCCATGCTCCGGGTGTCACAGAGGCCGGACGCGGACCCCATTCCCCGTTATGGGCGGATCGCCGCCACGGCCGAGCGCATGCCGCTACGGGCCGGCATCTGCGACCGCGCCTGGGTGGCGTTCAGCCTCCACCACTTCGTCAGCGCCCGGGACATGGTGCTGGAGGCCGGGCGCGTGCTCAAGCCCGGCGGCCGTCTGTTCATTCTCGATCCGGTGATCGTGGCCGGAGACGACGCACTGGACGCCGCCGTGAACGGCCTCATCAACGAGGTCTTCCAGCGCTCCGACGGCGCCGGTTTCCGGTTGTTCTCGCTGGAGGAGATGCGCCGGCTGATGACCGACGGCGGCTTGGAGATCGTACGGGCGGACTGCCACACGCGCACCGTGGACCAGGACGGCATCGAGGGCATCCCCGTCGGCCGGCACTGGATCGAGGTGGTGGATGAGCTCGAAGGGCGTCCGGCGGAGCTCAGAGACCGCTTTGCGGAGAGATACTTTCGTTACGAGAAGGCCGGTGATCGGCTTCACATCAGCGGCGCCTTCCACTATGGTCTCATCGCCGGGGAAAAGCGCCCCGGC
>JAPOQB010000901.1 GCA_026710965.1 Deltaproteobacteria bacterium
CCTTCGACTTGGCGGCGGCATGCCAGATGGTCACGAGCACGGTGAAGAGCAGCATCGGCATGGCGCCGATATTGACCCAGTTCCAGCCCAGGAAATGGATGAACGCGCCCGATGACAGCGACCCGATAGCCACCACCGTATAAATGATCTGATTCATCATGCCCTGGGTCTTGTTGCGTTCGGCCGGGGTGTAGGCGGTTGTCATCAGGGTGGTGGCGGCCGTGTAGGTGAAGTTCCAGCCGAGCCCGAGCAGGACCATCGCCAGCCAGAAATGGAGAACCTCGATGCCCAACAGGGCGACGGCGATACAGGCGCCCTGGAGGGTGAGGCCGGCCACGATCATCGGTATCTCCCCGAACCGCTTGACCAGCGAACCGGTAAAGAAGCCGGGCGCGAACATCGACACCGAGTGCGAAGAAATCACCGTGGCCACGGAACCGAAAGCGTGGCCGCCGTGGGCGATCATGGCGACCGGCGTCGCGGTCATCAGGAAGTTCATCACGGTTTGGGCGACCGTGGCGGAGACGGCGGCGACGACGAACACCGGCTGTTTCACGATCTCGAGCAACGGCCGCTGCGCCCCTTCCCTTTGCGCCTTGGTCAGGTCCGGGATGTTGAGGAACAGCAGCACGATCGCCCCCACCAGGCCGGTTCCGACCATGAACAGGAATGCGCCGGCAAAAAAGTGGCTTGCCAGGAGTCCTTTTCCCCAGTTCGCCAGATTGGGGCCGGCAAAACCGGCAAACACGCCGCCGGCAAGCACCAGGGAAATGGCCTTGGGGCGGAATGCCTCCGAGGCGGCGTCAGCGACCGCGAACCGATAGAGTTGGGAAAAGCTGGAAAACAACCCGTACAGAAAACCGCCCAGCGCAAGCAGCAAGAAATTCCCGTAGATTACGGCCGCCGTACAGGACAACCCGCTGGCGGCGGCCAGGGCGGTGCCGCAGAGAAACCCGGTTTTCCGTCCAAACCGGCGCGTGAACAGCGAGGTCGGCATGGCGGCCAGGGCGGCGCCGACCACGATCAGGCCGGTGGGCAAGGTGACGAGCGCCGGATGCGGCGCGATCAAAAGCGCGACCGCGGGGGACGTCACCATGAAGAGGCCACGCCCCGTGCCGGAGAGCATTTGACAGGTCCCAAGAACCAGGACGTTCTTATGATCGGATTGCATGGCTCTCCTTGTCCCGAAAAGTCGTCGCCTCCGGCAGCTCGTAAGCCAAGGTCCTACCTGAAATATTTGTGATATCGATGAGTTGGCTGGCGGAGAGGAGGGGATTCGAACCCCTGGTACCCTTTTGGGGTACACACGATTTCCAGTCGTGCACCTTAAGCCAGACTCGGTCACCTCTCCGGCGTGCGTGGGGATCGGGTTGGTGGAGTCGCCCGGCGCGGGCAGGAACGGGTCCTCCGAGAACGATCCTCCACTGAGTTTCTAGCATTACAGGGAAAAATTGGCGACTCCACGGGGCGCTCCCCCGTCAAGTCACGATGTCCCTGGCCCAGTCACGGTTGCGGCGGTACCAGTCCACGAGCTCGCCGACGCCGGCGGCGAAATCCGTCTCGGGCTGCCAGCCCAGCAGCCGGCGAGCCTTGGAGATGTCGGCCCAGGTGGCCTCGACGTCGGCCGGGTGGCGCGGTTCGTGGCGCACCGCCGCCTCGCGCCCGACGAGTTGCTCGATCAGCCGGATGGCGTCGTTCAGCACGATGGGCTTGTCCGACCCTAGATTGATGATCTCGTAACCCCGGGCGGCGGTCAGCGCCGCCCGGACCCCGTTGGCGACGTCTCCGACGTAGGTGAAATCGCGCCGCTGGGTGCCGTCGCCGAAGACCACGACCTCCCTGCCCTCGCTGATCCACTGGACGAACCGGAAGAGGCTCATGTCGGGCCGTCCGGCCGGTCCGTAGACGGTGAAGAACCGGAGCACCGTGACGTCGAGGCCGTGTAGCGAGTGATAGCTGTAGGCCATGGCCTCGGCGGCCTTTTTCGAGGCGGCATACGGGGAGAGCGGCCGGCTGGTGTCGGCGTCTTCCCGGAAGGGCGCCGGGGTGTCCTCGCCGTAGAGGCTCGAGGTGGAGGCCAGCACGAAGCTCCCGACATCCAGCTCACGGCAAAGCTCCAGCAGGTTCACCGTCCCGTTTACGTTGGCGGCTACGTAGACCCACGGGTCCGTCACCGACCTGCGTACCCCGGCCCGGGCGGCGAGGTTGACCACCACGTCGACCCGGCCGCTCTTCCTTGAGGACTGCCCGAAGGACCGGACCCCGTCCCGGTCGCTGATATCCACGCGGTGAAAGGCGAATCCCGGGCGACCCTGGAGCTGGGCCAGACGCCATTGCTTGAGGCGCACGTCATAGGCGTCGTCGAGATTGTCGACGCCGACCACCGTATCGCCGCCGGCCAGGAGCTTCTCGCACACCTTCCAGCCGATGAAGCCGCAGGCGCCGGTAACGAGGATGGTGCTCATGGGATGGCCCGGACTGGAGGTTTGTTGGGCATTTCAACGACACAGGCGACCCGGAGCGGTCGCCGAAGGCATTTGCCGGGAAGGGGAAGGCCTGCTTGAATAATCGTGACGCTATTGTTAGTCGGAACGGTGTTCGGAAGTCAAGGAAATCGGAGGCCGACGGCGAGTGCCGGGCGTCCCCCGTCGCTTCCGTCACACCCACGCCCGCTGCCATCATGAGAATCCTGCTCCAGAGAGTCGAACGCGCGGAAGTGACCGTGGGCGGGGAGACGGTGTCGGCCATCGGACCCGGCCTCTGCGTCTTTCTCGGGGTCGGCAAGGGAGACTCCGAAAAGGACGCCTCGTTCCTGGCGGATAAGCTTCTCAACCTGCGTATCTTTCCCGACGAATCCGGCAAGTTCGACCGTTCCGTCACCGACATCGCGGGCGAGCTCCTGGTGGTCTCCCAGTTCACGCTCTACGGTGACTACCGCAAGGGCCGTCGTCCCTCCATGACCGATGCCGCCGCCCCGGAAGAGGCGGACAGGCTGTACCGGGACTTCGTGGACAGGCTCAACGTGCCGGGCGGACCCAGGGTCTGCACGGGGACCTTCCAGGCCCACATGAAGGTGTCCCTGGTCAACGACGGTCCGGTAACCTTCCTCATCGACAGCGCGGAATCGCGGAAGAAGACAGCGGGCAACCGCGCCATCTTGGGAACGAAGAATATATGAACGTCGTGCTCTACGAACCGGAAATCCCGCCGAATACCGGCTCGGTGGCGCGATTGTGCGCCGCCACCGGCAGCCCGCTGCACCTGATCGAGCCGCTGGGGTTCAAGATCGACGACAAGCACCTCAAGCGCGCGGGATTGGACTACTGGCCCCACGTGGACCTTCGGGTGCACGGTTCGTGGGAGCAGTTCATCCGCCGCCACGGCAACGGAAGTCTTTGTTTTTTCTCGAAAAAGGCGGCCCGGTCCTATGTCACGGCACGGTTTTGCGATGCCGATTTTCTCTTTTTCGGCCCCGAGACCCGGGGCCTGCCGGAGGACCTCCTCGCCGCGAACGACGCAAACAGCTACGTCATTCCCATGATGAGCCCCGCCGTCAGGAGCCTGAACCTCGCCAACGCCGTTTCCATCGTGCTCTACGAGGGCCTCCGTCAGCTCGGAAAGCTCCAGTGACCTCCACAAACGATGCGTACTTGGTGGTACGCGCCGTATTCCGGCCCCAAAACGATTGACTCACGACCTTTCTGTGCTTAACTATATGCACCACACCGTACTTCAACTCTTTGGAGCAAATCTCGGAGGTTTAGCTTATGAGGATCGGAAGAACTCATCTTGTCTGGCTTTTGCTAGCCGCTCTGGTGGCCTTTTGGCCGCTGTCGGGCGCATCGCACGAGACCCCGGAAACCGCGGCGGCTCCCGAAATACCCGACGAGCAGAAGGAACCGTTCGAACTGATCATGGCCTACACCAACATCACGGTAGGCCCGGGTCAGGAATTCGAAATGGATGCCGAGGTCGTCAACCCGAGAAAGGCGTCGGTGCGGGTGGCGTTGGAGGCCACCTCATTGCCCGACGGCTGGACAGCGGCGTTCCACTCGCGATACCCCAGCTATCCGGTGGGCGGCATCATGGTCCAGGGCGGGAAGTCCACGACCCTGGAACTCAAGATCAAGCTCCCGGACGACGTTGAGCCGGGCGACTATGAGGTGGGGGTGACCGCCAAGGACGGCAACGGCGAGAAAACCGAAGACGCCAAGGTTGCGTTTCGCGTCTCCGCCAAGAAGGTCGACACCGGCGGGCTCAAGATGGAGAGCCAGTACCCGGTGCTGAGCGGCAACACCAGCCAGCTCTTCAAGTTCAGCATCGACCTCAAGAACGAGACCGACAACCCGGTGACCACCGCGCTGGCCGCCACGGCGCCGCCGGGCTGGGTGGTCAGGATCAAGCCCCAGTTCGAGGAAACACAGATTTCCTCCATCGCGCTCAAAAAGGATTCGACCGAAACCCTGAGCGTCGAGATTCAGCCGCCCCTGCTCGGGGAGCCCGGCGAGTATCCGGTGGTCGTCAAGGCGCGTTCCGCCGGCCTCTCCGCCCAGGCGGACCTCAAGATATCCCTTTCCGGCACCCAGGAGCTGAACATGGGTACGGCCAGCGGCCGGCTCAACGCCTCGGTGACCGCGGGAGACAAGGGCCAGGTGGATTTCCTGGTGGCGAACGCGGGTACGGCCCCGCTCACCAATCTTGCCTTCATCTCGTCGAAACCCGACGAATGGGAAGTCAGTTTTCGCCCTGACAAGGTTGACTCCCTGAACCCCGGTGAGGTCCGTGAGGTGAAGATGGATGTCACCGCTCCGGAACGGGCGGTGGCCGGCGACTACATGCTGGCCGTGACCACCAACAGCCCGGACACCAACAAGTCCATCGATTTCCGGGTCACCGTGTCGACACCGACCATCTGGGGTTGGATCGGCGCATTCATCGTGGCCCTGGTCGTGCTCGCGCTCGCGGCGGTCTTCATCCGGCTGGGGCGGAGATGAGCGACTACATCATTGAAACCGAGGGGTTGACCAAGCGCTACCGGGACAAGATCGCCGTCAACGATCTGGCTCTGCAGATTCCCCGGGGCGAGGTGTTCGGCTTTCTCGGCCCCAACGGCGCGGGCAAGACCACGACCATCCTGATGCTGCTGGGGCTGACCGAGCCTACCTACGGCACGGCCTCGGTGTGCGGTTTCAATCCCACCACCCAGCCGTTGGAGGTCAAGCGGCGCGTCGGCTACCTGCCGGAGAATCCCGGTTTCTATGAGGACCTGACGGCGCGGGAAAACCTGAAGTATATCGCCCGGCTCAACCGGATCGGCGAGGACACCCTCGACGATCTGCTGCAGCAGGTGCTCGACCAGGTAGGCTTGGCCGACGACAGCAACCGGCCGGTGAGGGAGTTCTCCCGCGGCATGAAACAGCGGTTGGGAATCGCCGAGGTGCTGGTGAAGGAACCCGAGGTCATCATCCTGGATGAGCCCACCCTGGGCATCGATCCCGACGGAGTGACGCGGCTTCTCGAGCTGATCACCCGGCTCCAGAGCGAGCGCGGCCTCACCGTGCTGCTGTGTTCCCACCTGCTGCATCAGGTGCAGCAGGTGTGCCAGCGCATCGGCATTATCGTCCGCAGCCGGATGATCGTGCAGGGGAGTCCCGACGAGCTGGGCAGGGCCATTCTGAACGAACACCAGTGGAACTTCCTCGTGGAGGTCGCCGGCGATCCCCCCCTGGAGGAAGCGCTGAGCGCGCTGCCCGGGGTGGGCCAATGCGAACGGCGGGACTCGGGATGGTTCATCCGCTGTACCCGCGACGTGAGGCCCGAGCTCATGACGTTGGTACGGGACCAGGGACTCGACCTGATGCAGCTCCGCTCCGAGGACCCCACGCTGGAAGAGATCTACCTAAAGTATTTCAGGGAGGCGTAGCCATGCCTGTCGTCTATTGGAAAGAGCTGTCGGATCATTTCAGCAGCTTCCGCTTCATGATCCTTCTGGCTCTGATCATGTTGCCGGGAATCCTGGCCGTCTACATCGCGGGACAGGCGATTCAGCAGGCGGCGCAGAGCAACCCGACCGAGCACGTCTTCCTTCAACTCCTCACCACCGAATCCCTGTTCTTTTCCCTGGCCACGTTCCTGGGGTTCTTTGGTCCGTTGGTAGGGATTACGCTGGGATTCGACAGCATCAGCGGCGAATACGGACGCGGGACCCTGAGTCGGGTGCTCTCGCAGCCAATCTATCGGGATAGCCTGATCAACGGCAAGTTCCTGGCCGGTTTGACCACCCTGGCCATCCTGTGGGTGTCGATACTGCTGGTGGTGATCGGCCTCGGCATCAACCTCATCGGCTTTTTTCCCAACGCCGAAGAGCTGTGGCGGATGCTCTTCTTCGCCATCATCGGCATCGCCTACACCGGCTTCTGGCTGGCCCTCGCCATGCTGCTTTCCATGCTGTTGCGGCGAACCGTGACCGCGGCGCTGGCGGCCATCGCCATCTGGCTCTTCCTCGGGATCTTCATCGGCGTGCTTGCCAGTTTCGTGGCCGGCCTGATCATCCCGAACCCGGGAAGCGCCGAGGAAGCGGCGCGGCTCGCCACGATTGAAACGGTCCTGGGGCGCATGTCGCCGAGCCTTCTCTACAGCGAATCCGTACGCCTGCTGCTGAACCCGGTGGCTCGGAGCCTGGTTCCGATCCTGCCGGAGCAGATCGGTCAGCTCGAGGGTCTGCTGGTGACGCCGCTCAACCTGGGACAGAGTCTGCGGTTGATCTGGCCGATGTTCCTGACGCTGGTGGCGCTGGTAGCCGTGTGCTTCGGCATCGCCTACATCAAGTTCATGAAGACCGAGATCCGCGCCTGATCCGAGCTGAACCAACCCGGCCGACCAATAGAAAGGGCAGGTGTCGTGTGACACCTGCCCTTTTCAGTTCCGTTCCGAGTGTCCGGTAAGCGAGGCGGTCAGGAAACCTCGCCCTTGCCCACCGCCACGATGGATTCGACGATCTTCTTGTAGCCGGTGCAACGGCAGATGTTGCCGTTCATGTACTCGATGACGTCTTCCTCGGTAGGATTCGGATTCTCGTCCAGCAAGGTCTTGGCGGTAAGGATCATGCCGGGCGTGCAGAAACCGCACTGGAAGCCGCCGTATTCGATGAAGGCCTCCTGGATCGGGTGCAGCTTGCCGTCCCGGGCCATTCCCTCGATGGTGAGCACGTCCTTGTCCCTGGCCTCGAAGGCCGGCAGGGTGCACGAGCTCACGGGGCGCCCGTTGAGCAGCACCGTACAGGCGCCGCAGACCTGCACGTCACAGGACCGCTTGGCCCCGGTGAGGCCCAGGCGTTTGCGAATCACGTCCAGGAGCAGCTCGTGCGGCTCCACTTCGACGTCGTAGCGACTTCCGTTCACGTTGAAGGACAGGGGAAGGGTCTGCCGTCCTGTATCCGCCATAGCTGGTGGCCTCCGCTCGATTCTAGTCGCTGGGGTCGACCGGCTAACCGGCCAACTCGGTGCGAATGTCGTTGAAGGCCCGGGTCAGCAGGACCTTGACGATGTGTTCCTTGTATTCGGCCGATCCGTGGAGGTCGCTGATGGCATCGGCCGCGCGTCCGGCGATGTCGCCGGCCTCGGCCACGAGTTGCGCCGCCTCCTCCAGACTCTTGCCCCGCAGCACGGCCTCCGCCTCTTCCACACGCATCGACTTGGGGCCGACGCAACCCACCGCGATGCGCACGTCCCGCACCGCCTCCCGCGCGTCGTCCGCCATTACGTGGAGCGCCAACCCCGCGCTCGGACGTTCCAGGTATCCGAACTTGCGGTAGCGGACGGCGGCGTTGCCGGCGGGCACCGGCACGACGATCTCGGTGAGGATCTCGTCCTCCTCGATCGCCGCCTCGTACGCATCCACGAAAAACTCGCTCATGGGAATCTCTCGGGAGCCGCCCGCCTTCTGGGCCACCACCGTGGCGTCGAGGGCCAACAGCAGTGTCCCGGGATCCGCGTGGGGCTCGGCAAAGGTCAGATTGCCGCCGATGGTGCCCACCTCGCGGACGCGCAGGTTGGCCACGTTCCGCTCCATCTCCACCAGGACCGGCAGCTTCTCCTGCAAGGCCGCCGACTGCTCGAGCTGCCGGTGCGTGCTCAACCCGCCCAGCCTCACGCTGCCGTTGTCCTGCGTGATCTGGTCCAGGCCGGGAATCTTCTTGACGTTGACGAGGCAATCGAAGTGAACGAGGCCTTCCTTCATGGCCAGCAGCAGCTCGGTGCCGCCGGCGTAGACCTTGCCCGAGTCGCCGTAGCGGGCCAGGCATTCCGACGCTTCCTTGACGCTCTCGGGCTCTTCCAGACGGAACGGACGCAGCATGGCTCAGGCTCCTCCCTCGAGTTCCTTCTTCACCGCACCCGCAAACTTCGCCATGTCGTTGTCGGCCTTGCGCTTGATGATGCTGTGTCCCAGGGTCGCCAGTTTTCCGAGAACATCCACCGAGGCCACGAACGACAACTGCGTCGCGTCTCCCTTCTCTTCAAGGGAGACGTCGAGGTCCACCTTCAGGTGGCTGCCGATCTTGTTGTCGCTGCCGGAGGCCCGGGCCTTGATCCGCTGCTTCGGCTC
Source organism: Deltaproteobacteria bacterium (assembly GCA_026710965.1). Taxonomy (GTDB): domain Bacteria; phylum Desulfobacterota; class Binatia; order UBA9968; family JAJDTQ01; genus JAJDTQ01. The sequence continues at coordinate 8,605 of JAPOQB010000901.1, forward strand.
GTTTTCCAACACTTCGATGTTGATCGGGAAGGTGACCTTGAACGGACCCACCCGAGCCACCATCCTGGCGTTGTAGAGCTTGCCGGCCTCGACCGTACCAGCCTCCTCGCAGCCGGGAACACAGGCGATCAGCCGGTCCACGTCCCACAGGAAGTCCCAGGCGGTGTCTCGGGCGACACCGATTTCAATGCTGTGCTCGAAATTCATAACGGGATTCTTAGCAGAATCCCGACCGCCACATCAAGCCTGTTCGTTGAAGCCCTCGAGCACCTCGAATTCCTCCGACAGGTAACTCTTGAGCTTCTTCTTCACCCGATGCTCGATCTGGCGGACCCGTTCCCGACTGATGCCGTACCGCTCGCCGATCTCGCGCAGCGTCAACGGCTGCTCCGCCATCAACCGCTCCCGGAAGACCACCAGTTCCTTGTCCTTCAAACCCTCCCCAAAGATCTTCAGCCGCTCCTTGATGGCCTGACGATACTCATCCTCCGCCAGACTCTCTTCCGGCGTGGGACTGTCATCCGTCAGCGTGTCGAGCAGGGTGGCGGTCTCCCCCTCGCCCATCGGCGCGTCGGTGGAAAGATCCCGGCCCGAGAGCCGTTGATCCATCTCGATCACCTCGGACTCCTTGACGTCCAGCCGTTGCGCGATCAGCTTGGCGCCGGGCACGAAGCCCTCGGCTTCGAGCTTCTCCTTTTCCTTCTGCAGGTTGAAGAACAGCCGGCGCTGGGCCTGGGTGGTCCCGAGCTTGACCATGCGCCAGTTGTTCATGAGGTAGCGGATGATATAGGCGCGTATCCACCAGACGGCATAGGACGGAAACCGCACGCCCCGGTAGGGGTCGAAGTTCTTGAGGCTTTCCATCAGCCCGATGTTGCCCTCCTGTATCAGGTCCAGGAGGTTGCGGAATGCCCGCTCGTACTCCCGCGCGATCATCACCACGAGGCGGAGATTCGCCCTGACCAGCTTGTAGGCGGCCTCGATGTCGCCAAGCTCCTTGTACTGAACGGCCAGATCGTGCTCTTCCTCGCGCGTCAGCACCGGATAGTGTCGGATTTCGTACAGGTAACGTTGCAGCGCATCGAAGGGAACGAGGGCGGCGGAGGGCTCTTCAACCTGCTCGGCGTCTGCCGCGACCTCATCGACGTCGTCCAGCAACACCGCCTCGGCGGTCACGTCCTGGGCCGGCGGATCGCTCTCCTCGACAACTTCGATGGGGGGGTAATCAGGCATGTCGCAACGTTGAATTTACCGTTTTTGCGGGGTTTTTTCAAGAACATGCGGCTACCTTGACATGACGCGCAACGGGCCCTATCCTAGTCGGTCATGGCACTCACGGAGACCATCACGGGCTGGTTCGATCGTAACCGGGCGAGACGGGGGGACCGGACGACACGCACGGTGCTCGCCGAGAACTATCGGGAGCTTGCGCGGCTCGCCAACCAGCTCAAGCTGCACGCGGACAAGGCGCCCTACCCCTTCGTGGGCGAGCGGCTGGGCCAGATGGCCGCCGAGAAGGAAACGAGCATCACGCTTCTGCTCGAGGGCATCGAGCGACTCGGCGGCCGCGTCGCCAAGTTCGACACCAGCATCCCCTCCGGAAGGAACCACTGGGAACGCATGCACCAGGACATGGAGGATCAGAAGCGGGTCGAGGCCAGGCTCACCGACGATGTCTCGCACCTGGCGCTCGATGCGCCGGACTACAGCCAACTGCTCCGGCAACTCGTGGAGGTCGAGCGCCGCCACAAGGCAACGCTGCTGGACCTGCTGGCCCGAGCCGACCCCCAGGCCGAACAAACCTGATCCCGCGCGGGATCGTCTACCGAATATACCCCCTATTGCTCAAGGCGCGACCGCCTTCGGCCATCCGAAAAGGCTACGTCCAGAGCTACCCCGGCGGCAATGGCGTCCCAGGCCTGCTTGTCCGACAAGCCCGCGGAACGGAAGCACTGCCACAAGCCGATGATTTCTTTCTCGCTCGGCGGGTCAAACGAGTCCAGGGAATCCCGACTGCTGTTGCCTGTCGTCTGTGGATGGGACATCTGGATGCGACTCCCCATGGCGGTAGTGGTGAAAGGCTGCGAGGGGCGGGAGCGGAGTGCCGCTTCACGCCATCCCGCGGTCCCTCCAGCCGTCAATCGATACAAGCCAGCCCGGACACCTCTACCATGCAGTCCGGGTTGTAGAGTCCTGTTACCTGAACCAGCGTAATGGCAGGAAAATGCTTTCCGAAGATCGCCCGGTAGGAAGCGCCGATCTCCTTGCGGTTGTCGTGGTAGGCCTTGACGTCGGTGACGTACATCGTCAAAGTCGCGAAATCCTCGGGCCGGCCGCCGGCGCCCTCGATGGCCGTCCGCAGGTTCTCCCACACCTGCCGGAACTGTGCCGCGAAGTCCCCCTTGCCGACCACTTTGCCTTCGGCATTGAACGGCGCCTGCCCGGCCACCAGCACCAGCCGGCCGGAAGAGATCTTCGCCAGATGGGAATAGCCGACGGGGTTCTCCAGTCCCCCCGGATTGATCAACTCGAATGCGATGACAATTCTCCTTGTCCAGCGGTCTCAGCTCTCGTAAGCCTCGACTTTCATTACGCATCGTCCCGCTTATAGTCAAGCATTCCAGGACGAATAGTCAATGCGCCGGCAGCCCTTTTCGGGGCGGCGGCGTCACCGGCGTCCGAACGCCTGAATGAACTCCCCGATCTCCGTCACGACGTCGTCGGTGCATGGCACGTACGGGAGGATCACGCGGGTCGCGCCGGCCTCGCCATAAGCCTTCACCTGGTCCAGCACTTCCGCCACGGACTCGCCCGCCACCAGCGGCAGGCCGTCCAGGAGCCGGTCCGTGATCTGTCCGGACGCGGCGTGGAAGCCCGACGCGCGCCAGGTCTCCCGGATGGCCGTCACTTCCTCGCCGAAACCCATACGGGTCAGCAGGTCGCGATAGTAGTCGGCCAACGCATAGTAGGTCAGGATGCGCCCCAGCGACCGGCGCGCCGCCTCCCGATCCGCGGCAACGCAGCAACGGACCTTGCAGATGATCTCCAGCGCGTCGGGGTCCTTGCCGGCCAGGCGCGCGCCTTCTCGGGCGTTGTCGGCGATGCGGCGGATCTCCCGCGGGTTGGCCATGTTGATCAGCACGCCGTCGCTCAACCGGCCGGCCAGACGGCTCATCTGCGGCCCGAAAGCCGCCAGGTAGACCGGGATGCCTTGGCTGGAGGGCTTGAACGCCAGCTTGAAGCCCTGTGCACGATAGAACCGGCCTTCGAAGTCCAGCTTGTCGCCCCGGAGGGCGCTCCGGACGATCTCCAGGTATTCACGAATGCGCGTCAGCGGGTGGTCGAACTCCACCCCGTGCCAGTTGGCGATGGTGGGATTGGAGATGCCGAGCCCGAACAGGAAGCGTCCGCCCGACAACTCATCGAGGCCGGCGCCGTGAAGCGCCATGCTCACCGGAGTCCGGCCCAGCATGTGGTAGACGGCCGTGCCCAGCTTGAGCCGGCTCGTCACCGCGGCGCACGCGGCCAGCATCACCGTCGGATCCTTGTTGTTGGCCTCCCCTCCCCAGGCGCAGTCGAACCCGCTGTCCTCCGCGGCCCTGGCCAGGGCGGGTATGGCGTCCATGGGGAGCTGGGCGCCCGAGTTGAATTCGATGTCGAGCTTCATGGGAGGTCGCAAGTAGCACCGTGGCACCCAGCGGTCAAGCGGAATGAGTCCGGGGGCCGCGCAGCCGACCCCGGTCTTGAAACTCCGGGGACGATCCAGTAGTTAGCTCTCCATGATTATCGACGCTCATGCTCATCTGGTGCCCCAGGACTGGTACCATCCCAAGTCGCCGCAGGCCATCTTCGATATCCCGCGTTTGCGGGACGAGCAGCAACAGGCCGGGGTGGACCTGACGATCTTCGGCAACAACTGGATCCGCACGCCGGCGGGCAAGGACTCCTTTGACATCGTCACGGAGTTCAACGCGTTCGCGGCGGAAACCACCGCGCAACACTCCGACTTCCTGCTGGGGCTGGCGTGCGCGGTGCCCTTCGGCGGCGACAGGTTCCTCAAGGAGACCGAGCGGGCGGTGCGGGAATACGGCCTCAAGGGGATCATGATCAACTCGAGCGTCGAAGGGGAGTACCTGGATTCCCCCAACGCGGTGCCGTTCTTCGAGCTGGTCACCGACCTCGACGTGCCGCTGTTCATCCACCCGCCACGGGTGACCATCGGCGCGGAGAAAATGGAGATCTTCCGGCTGCCCGAGATGGTCGGCCGTCCCTTCGACACCACCCTGTCGCTGGCGCGCTTCATCTTCACCGGCGGGTTCGAGAAATTTCCCGACCTGGTGATGATCTGCTCCCACGTGGGCGGCGCCCTGCCGATGCTGCCCGGACGCCTGGACTTCGGCTACGAGCTGCGCAAGGACGACAGCTTCGGCCCCTGGGAACCCGACGTGCTGCCGCGGGCGCCGAGCACCTACATCGAGCAGCTCTACTACGACACGGTGAGCTTGCATGCCCCGGCCGTCATGTGCGCCGTGGAGACCGCGGGCGCGGACCACGTGCTGTTCGGCAGCGACTTCCCGCCGGTGCCGATTCCGCTGGAGCGCTCGGTGGATGCGGTCCGGGACGTGCGCCTGTCCGACTCGGACAAGCAGAAGATCCTCGGCGACAACGCGGTGAGGCTGCTGCGGCTGGGACAGTAGGAGCCTGGCCGGGTGATCGAACCGTCCCGAATGGCGTCCTTCGACTTCGCTTCGCTACGCTCAGGACGAACGGCCCGATTTCCTCAGGACCGTTCGTCCTGAGCCCTTCGACAGGTTCAGGACAGGCTTCGCGAAGCGAAGTCGAAGAACGCTATCCGGCCGTTGCGTTGAAGCCCCAAGAGAGTCAAGATGGACCTTGAGGAGGCACCATGATCGATCTGTACACTTGGAGAACCCCCAACGGCCGCAAGGTCTCCGTCATGCTGGAAGAATTGGAGTTGTCCTACAACGTCCATCTCATCAACATCGGCAAGGACGAGCAGTTCGCGCCCGACTTCCTGGCCATCAGCCCCAACAACAAGATACCGGCTATCGTCGACCAGGACGGTCCCGGCGGCGGCCCCTACAGCCTGTTCGAGTCCGGGGCTATCCTGCTGTAC
>JAPOQB010000902.1 GCA_026710965.1 Deltaproteobacteria bacterium
AGCGGGAACAGACGGGTCCGCAACGTCCGGATGGCGTCCGGCCGCAGCAGCGCGTGGCCGCCCTTGGCCACCATCACCGGGTCCACCACCAGGCGTTGGATCCCGTGCTCCCGGACCTTGTCGGCCACCGTACGGATGATGCGGGCATTGGCGAGCATGCCGGTCTTCACGGCGTCGGCCCCGATGTCGCTCATGACGGCATCGATCTGGGCGGCGACCATGGGCGCCGGGGTGTCCAGGACCCGAGTCACGCCGGTGGTGTTCTGGGCGGTGATGGCGGTGACCACCGACGTGCCATAGACCCCCAGAGCGGCAAAAGTCTTGAGGTCGGCCTGAAGGCCGGCCCCGGCTCCGGAATCCGAGCCCGCGATGGTGAGCGCCTTGTATATCGTCACTTGGGGATCCTTGAATCGCTCTTGAAGAGTAGCAGTGCGCCGGGTGTTCGCTTGGGCAACCCATGTTCGTCGTAAAGCAGATCTCCATGCTCGGTAGACGAGGGTCCAGGCGCCAACTGGGTAGCACAGCGCTGCCCGATGGCATGAAGCTCCCCCGCCAGCGCGTCGGCACTGCGTAAGTTCCGTTCGCGCTCCAGACGTTCGCGTAACGCCACGGTGATTGCGCCGGTCATGGTCTCACCTGTCAATTGCGCCAATTCGTGGGCTAATCGGCAAGTGTCCTTGTTCTTGATATGGAGGGCCATCGGTAGCTCCGGGTTGTATGAACTCGATGTACTCCTACCCTTCCCGAAGCTGCAAACCAAGCTTCTTGAAGGTTTGGAGGGAAAGGTACAGGGTATACGGCGATTGTCTCGCTAATCCACGCCGCCGCGGCTCCAAATACAGTTTGACATCCCCGCGGTTTCTTGATGCCATACCCTGCCACGGGTGATGCCATGACGAATATCCTTTCGAATGACCGTTTGCAGGGGTTTTTTCTCGATATGACGCAGCGATGCTTCGGTGAGCTGGGAATCCGCGATGCCCAGGTCACGGGGTACGTGGCGGACGTGCTGACGGAGTTCGCCCGCAGCGACCGGCTGTATCGCGTGCGCTCCCGCAAGAACCAGCGGCTCGACAGCGTGGTGGAGAAGCTGGCCGAGGAGGAGGCGACGTTGTCGCGCGAGAACCCCCTCATGCAGGAACGGCGGCAGCGCAAGTATATGGGAGACTACACGCTGTTCATGAGCGGGATCTTCCGTTCCCATGTCGAGCGCGGCGGCTATCTCGACTACTACCTCAAGGAGGGGAGCCGGTCCTACCTGAAGGTGTCGGAGGTGGATCTCTCGCTCTACCGGACCGGGTTCCTGCTGTTCCAGGAGCTGTCCGAGAAGTTCGAGTACTTCTCCGGAGCGCTGGACTACATGCACAAGACCTATTTCGCCGCCTCCTCCAAAAAAGATCCATTCTCCGGTTTTCTGAAGCAGATCGAAGGATGGATGAAGGTGAATGTAACCGACAACTGACGGTGCCCGAGTCCCCGCCTAAAGCTCGCAGAGGCCTCCGGGTTGCCGGCGGCCTCCTTCTGCTCGCCGCCCTCTTCGTTCTCGGTTACGTGGCCGCGTTTCTGTGGACCCCGTATTACGGCCATCCGTCGGTTGCGGAAATCGAGATCTCGCGCGGCGACACGTTTGACACCATCGCCCGCGGACTGGGTGACAAGGGGGTCGTGTCTCAACCGCGGCTGTTCGTGTTCTGGGCCCGGCTTCGTGGGCTCGATACCAAGGTGCATCGCGGCCTCTACCGCTTCGAGGGGGCGGTATCGCCCCGGTCGGTGCTCGATGCCCTGGTCCGCGGCCGGACCGTCGTCAACAAGGTTACCATCCCCGAAGGGTTTACGGTCCGGCAGATCGGCGCGCTGCTTGAACGCAAAGGGCTGGTGACGCCGGCGGAGTTCGCCGTGGCGGTGAGCGATCCGGCTGTTCTCTCCCCCCTGGGGACAGGCAGCATGGAAGGTTATCTGTTCCCCACCACCTATCACTTCCGGGCGCTGGCCACGGAAGAAGAGGTCGTCAAGACGATGTTCGCGGAGTTCAGGAATGTCTTCACTCCGGAAATGGAAACGCGCGCCCGGGAACTGGGCCTGACCCGCCACGAGCTGGTAACCCTGGCGTCCATCATCGAGAAGGAAAGCGGCCCCGGCGACGAGATGCCGATCATTTCCGCTGTCTTCCACAACCGGTTGAAGCTGGGGATGCGGCTGCAGAGCGACCCCACGGTCATATACGGTCTGGCGGATTTCAACGGCGACCTGACGCGCAAGGACCTCCGAAGCCCCGGGCCCTACAACACCTACACGATCCGGGGCCTGCCGCCGGGCCCCATCGCCAATCCCGGCCTGGCGGCCATGAAGGCGGCGCTGTTCCCGGCGGAAGTCGGCTATCTTTATTTCGTTTCCAAGAACGACGGCAGCCACCACTTTTCCGAGAACCTCAGGGAACACAACCTGGCGGTCGCGAAATATCAGAAGAACCGGCGCGCGGAGACGCCGTAGATCACGGTTGAAATGGCGTCCTTCGACTTCGCTTCGCTACGCTCGGACGAACGGGGATGAAGTCTACGCCAACCGTTGGTTTCCCGGGCGCGGCATGCGTGCCGCTTCCAACAACGCCTCCTAGCCGTTAATGTCGAGGGACAAGGAGGAGGCGATCATGGATGCATCCGACATCAGGCAGGTCTACCGGCTGGCGTCGCGGGTGGGTTCCCTGGAAGGATATCTCTATACCGGCAAGGACATCGAGGCGGAGTACCTGCCGGGCTGGCTCGGCAACCTCGAACGGGAATTCAACGAGCTGCCGTCCGACGCGCGCCGCGCCTGCGCCGAAGATCATCATGAAGTGCTGCGGAAGGTCGCGGCCTACCTGAAGAAGTTCTACGGCGCCGAAGACCCCAACGCGATCAAGGCCCAGGGCATGGTGGACGTCGCCAAGGGTGCCATGGATTCCGAAGGACACTAGGATGACCGTCACCAGGCGTCAGAGGCAGGTCCTCGATGTCATCGAGGACCATTCGCGCCGGGCGGGCTACGCGCCGACCCTGGCGGAGATCGGCCGGGAGCTGGGTTTGACGTCGGTGGCCACCGTTCACAAGCACCTCCGGAACCTGGAGGACAAGGGGCTCGTCAGGCGGCGGTCGAATCGGAGCCGTGCCGTGGAGATCGTTCCCCAGGGCGAGCCGGGCACGGTGGAGCTGCCGTTGTTGGGGGTGGTGGCGGCGGGCGTGCCCATCGAACCGGTGGAGGTGAACGACACCCTGGGGGTCCCCCGGGAGCTGGTGCGAAGCCCGGACACGTTCGCGCTACGGGTCAAGGGCGATTCCATGATCGAGGAGCAGATCCGCGACGGCGACCTCATCCTGGTGCAGTCGACGCCCACGGCGCGTGAGGGCGACACGGTGGTGGCCCTGGTCCGGGGCGATGCCACGGTCAAGCGGTTTTACCGCCAGGACGGGAAGGTGGTGCTGCGGCCCGCCAACGAGCGGCTCGAACCCATCGTCGCCGAGCCGGAAGACGTGGAGATCCGCGGCGTGGTGGTGGCGGTGATCCGGAAGTATTAAGAGGCCAACGCGGTGTGGGGCCTTATCGTGCCCGCCCCGGCCGCTCCCTCTGGATCCCGGCTCAAGGCCGGGATGACGGACGGGCCCCGGAAGCAACGCAATAGGAGATCCTTTCGATGAATCGACTGGCCAACGAGACGAGCCCGTATCTGCTGCAGCACGCCGGCAACCCGGTGGACTGGTTCCCCTGGGGCGAGGAGGCCTTCGCCAAGGCCCGGGCGGAGGACAAGCCGATCCTCCTGAGCATCGGCTACTCGGCCTGTCACTGGTGCCACGTGATGGAGCACGAGTCCTTCGAGAACGAGGCCATCGCCGCGCTGATGAACGAGAACTACGTGAGCATCAAGGTGGACCGGGAGGAGCGGCCGGACCTGGACGAGATCTACATGAACGCGGTGCAGATGCTGACGCGGCGGGGCGGCTGGCCCATGACCGTGTTCCTCACCCCCGAGGGGAAGCCGTTCTTCGGCGGCACCTACTACCCGCCCGAGGACCGGCAGGGTATGCCGGGGTTCCCCCGGGTGCTGCAGGCGGTGGTGGAGGCCTACCGCAACAAGCCGCAGGACGTGGCCAAGAACGTCGACCAGCTCGTGGCGGCGCTGGATCGCATGAGCGTGCTGAGCGAGACCGGCGACGAGTTGGCCGTGGAGGTCGTCACCCGGGGGGCCGAAGGTCTGACGCCGGCCTACGACGCCGCCCACGGAGGTTTCGGCCGGGCGCCCAAGTTCCCCAACGCCGGGGTCTACAACCTGTTCCTGCGGTCGTACCGGCTGTCGGGCAACGGGCGGTACCTGGAGATGATCACCGAGACGCTCCGGAAGGTCGCCGAGGGGGGCATGTACGACCAGCTCGGCGGCGGCTTCCACCGATACTCGGTGGACGACAAGTGGCTGGTGCCCCACTTCGAGAAGATGCTCTACGACAACGGCCAGCTCGCGCAGGTCTATGCCGAGGCGTACCGGATAACCGGGGACGGGTTCTTCAAGCGCATCGTCGAGGAGACGCTGGACTACGTGTTACGGGAAATGATTCAGCCCGAGGGCGGGTTCTACTCGGCTCAGGACGCGGACAGCGAGGGCGAGGAAGGAAAGTTCTTCGTGTGGAGCCGGAGGGAAGTGCTGGAACTCCTGGGCAAGGAACACGGCGACATCTTCTGCCGGTTCTACGATGTCACGGATCTGGGCAACTTCGAGGGCAACAACATCCTGCACCCCATCCTCACCGTCGAGCAGGCGGCCAAGTACTTCGGCAAGGACCGGCAGGAGATCGAAACCGTCCTGGCGGAATCCCGGGCGCGTCTTTTCGCGGAGCGGGAGAAGCGGGTCAAGCCCTTCCGTGACGAGAAGGTCATCACCTCCTGGAACGGCCTGATGCTGTCGGGCGTTGCCGCGGGGTATGCCGTCACCGGCGACCCGCGGATCCGGGAGGCGGGCGCGAAGACCGTCGATTTCATCTTCACGCGCATGTTCGAAAACGGTCTGCTGCTGCACACCTACAAGGACGGGCAGGCCAAGCTGCTGGGCTATCTCGACGACTACGCCTTCCTCATCGCCGGCCTGCTGGACCTGTTCGAGGCG
>JAPOQB010000260.1 GCA_026710965.1 Deltaproteobacteria bacterium
CGAAGGGAACCTCTTGAGGACAGGCGCCGTAACCATGTTCCAGCCATGATTCGCATCAATCTCCTGCAGACCCGGGAAACCCGGGCGCTGCGGCGCAAGCATCGGACGGTCATGGCCGGCGTCGCCGCGCTCTGCCTTGCCGGCATGGCCCTGGCCGCGGTCAACATCGCGCAATGGCGGCGGCAGGGCGCGCTCGAGTCCGGCCTGGCCGAGCGGCGGCGAGTCGTCGCCGGGCTGCGCCTCGAGACCGCGGCTGTCAAGGAACTGGAAGAACGCGTCCGGCGGCAACGACAGCAGGATCACGCCATCAAGGCATGGCTCCAGCACCGGACCCGGCACCCGCGGGTCCTGCGGGGCCTCTCGGCCGCCGCACCGGAGCCTTTATGGCTGACGCGCTACGCCGAGTCGCAAGGCACGACGATCCTGGAGGGCCGCGCTACCGACGACGAGTCCATTGCGCGGTTCCTCCGAAGCCTGTCCCGGGTCTTCGAGAGCCGGCGGCTCGTCGACGCCGGCTCGGCAAACGGCGAGGAGAACCTCCGGCGTTTCGTCATCCACGCGGAACCGGGGCCGCCGCCAAATCCCGTTCCACCCGGGGGAAGCGGCCCGGGAGGAACGGCTGATCCGGTGATGCCGTGATACCGTACTACCTCGATGTCCTGCTCGAACGCCCGCTCCCCCAGCGAATCCTTCTCATCGGGGCGATGGTCCTGTTGTTGGCGGGGCTCGACTATGCCCTCGTGTACCGCCACCAGGCCGGACGTATCGAACGGGTCGCGGACGAGCTCAAGCTCGCCGGCCTCGCCGAGGCTCGACTGCGCGCGGGACTGGCCCGACTGCCCCAACTCCGCCAGGAGCTCGCGGCGCTGCAACGCGAGCTGCACTCGAGGCTTCCCCGCCGGTCCGGGGCGTCGACTCCGTTGGAGGACATCTCCGCCCGCGCGGCCATGGCCGGGCTCGAAGTGGTCCGTTTCCAACCCGGTGTCCGTCGCGACGAGGAGCATTTTGCCGAGATCCCGGTGGAGGTGGAGTTCGGGGGAACCTTCCACGAGCTGCTGAGATTCTTCGAGCTCTCGACCGGACCGCACGAGCTCGTGAACGTGACGGAGCTGACGATCGACGCGCTGCCCGCGGAGGACACGCTCCGCATCAGGATGGAGATCGCGACGCTGAGTGTCGTGTCCCCCGGACCTGTCGATGAAGAGGCGCAAGCACTCCTGTCGCCGGCCGAGCCGGTGGACACCACAGCGCAGGACGGCGCGGGTCGGACGGACACCACACGGAGACGGACCCTGACCCCCGCCCTGGCATCGGCGGGCGTCGGCGCTGACCCGCCGGCCCGGGACCCGTTCCAACCCTACCGGGCTCCCGACCCGCCGAAGCCGGACCGACAGCCCGCACCGGACGGGCCGGTGAGTACCGACGAGCCGCACCCCGTTCAGCGGTTCCAGGCCGCCGGCATCGTCTGGGAGAGCCACGCCGCGGTGGCGCTGGTGAGGGATGCCGAAGGTTTCGGACACGTGGTCCAGCCCGGCGCGAGAGTCGGCCGCCACGGCTATCAGGTCAAGACCATCACCCCATGCGCGGTGGTCATGGAAACGACCGGCAACCATCCGGACCCTCACGAGACCCGCCTCAAACTACCGCGATGCGGCGCCTTCGAGGGCGGCCGGCATCCTCGTGCGAGTCCTGTATTTCCGTAGCGCTGAACGGCGCCGCGGCCGGCGGCGGTCAGTCCAGCGACCTCCAGGCTATCAGGCGGACCCGGTCCTGGGGGGTGGCGCCGCCGGGGTCGTATTCCAGCAGGGCTTCGAGGGCGGCCCTTGCATTGGACCGCGGGCAGGGGTCGGCGGCCGGGTAGCAGGCGGAGGATCGCAGCCGCAGTCTGGCCGGCGTGGCGCCGGTCACGGGAGTGGCAACGACGGTGTAGCTGCCGCCGTGGAACCTCTGTTCGCTGAAGAGCATGGTGTGGGTCGCAATGGCGGAGAAGTCGCGGTCGCCGTCCTCATCCGAAACCTCGTGCCGGCCGTGGACGAGTCCGGCCTCGGCGATGTGGAACACCGCCACGCTCTTGTAGTAGGCGCGGGCGATCCGGAGATCGGTCACCGCCGCGGTCATGCTGGTGGCGCCGACCACCGCCAGGACCGCGATCAGCATGAGCACCGACGGGAGCACCACACCTTCCTCGCCCCCGATGAGCGCCCTCCGGCGCCGGGCCGCCGGCGATGTATCCTGCCTTTTCATCCCACTGGGGGAAGATCGGCGGATAAGGGAGATCCCTTAGCTTGTTCCGTACACCGGGTCCGCTCCCACCCGGCTTGCCCGCCTCAGAACTTCTCGACCCAGGGTCTCAGCTCGATGTGCGATGCCCAGGCGCTCCGGTGTTGGCGGTGAAGCTGCAGATAGGTCTCCGCGATGCTGTCCGGGCTCAGCCACGTGTCCGCGCCGCGACCGGCGTCGCGCCGGGGCGAATCGATGCCGCCGTCAATGACGATCTGCGCCACGTGGATGTTCTGCGGCTGGAGTTCCCGGGCCATGCTCTGGGTCAGCCCGCTCAAGCCGAACTTGCCCATGGCGAAGGACGCGGAGTTGGCGTAGCCCTTGACGCTCGCCGAGGCGCCGGTGAACAGAATGGTCCCGCCGCCGGTGCGGAGCATGCTGGCGGCGGCGGCCTGTCCCACCAGGAAACCGCCGTAACAGGTCACCATGATGGCGTCCCGGACGGCGCCGGCATCGAGCTCGACAAGCGGTCCGCGCACGCGGCCGCTGGCGTTGTAGACGACCACACCGGGATCTCCGAGGTCCCGCGAGACCCGCGCGAACAGGTCGTTCACGTCCTCGGGGACAACGGCATCACACCGGTAAGCGCGGCAGCCGGTGCTTTCCGACAACGCCTCGAGCTTGTCCGGGTTGCGAGCCGCGATGGCTGCCTTCATGCCTTCCCGGGTAAACAGCCGCACGAGCGAAGCGCTCAGTCCCGGGCCGCCTCCCACCACCACTGCTACTTCCTGATCCGCCATGATCTCCCTCCTTCACGATCTCTGTATATGAACTTCGTCGTAGTGTCGTGTCCCGCTGGTCTTTGTTGCCGTCGGCTGCGTTGCTCTTCCTCGCGTGGTGCCCGCCACTGGGGGGCGACCGCGGGTCGCCCCTACAAGTCATCGCGCCGTGCCGAAAGCAATAATCCTGCGCAACTCATCGCAGGTATTTGCGGGACACGACACGAAGCCGCCGCCGCTCAGTCATACAGCAGCGCCCTGTCGCGTCCGGCGTCGTAGAGCTCGGTGCCGGCGCAGGCGATCCGCGCCACCTCGTCGGGCGTCACGCCGCCGTCAATGGCTTGCCTCACGGCCGCGCTCCCGGTCAAGAGGTCGATGGCCGGGACGTCGGCCCGGAACTCGTAGGGCTCCGTTCTCCAGGCAAACGATTCGGGCCACAGCTCATGCGCCGCCACCAGCACGGCCAGACCGCTGCGGTAGGGCTCGAAGGCTCGCCGGTCGGTAACGTGCAACTGCAGCGCGCCGCAGCGCTCCCCCTTGAACTTGTGGAACGCCGGCTCGATGACGCAGGGGCGGAAGAGCACCCCCGGCAGGTCATGGCGGCGGAGTTCCCGGGCCAGGCGATCGCCGTCGATGAACGGGGCACCGAAGAGCTCGAAGGGGCGGGTGGTGCCCCGACCTTCGGAAAGGTTGGTGCCCTCGAGCAGGCACATGCCCGGATAGACCAGCGCCGTCTCCGGCGTCGGCATGTTGGGCGACGGCATCACCCAAGGCAGCCGGCATTCGTCATAGTAGGCGTCCCGGGACCACCCCTCGCACGCCACCACGTCCAGCTCGCACCCGATGTCGAACGTCTCGTTGTACAACCGGGCCAGCTCGCCCAGGGTCATTCCGTGGCGTTGAGGCACCGGATAGAGGCCGCAGAAGTTCTCCAGACCCGCGTCCAGGCCGCCCCCCTCCACCGCCGTGCCGCCGATGGGGTTGGGCCGGTCCAGGACCACGACCTTGACCCGCGAAGCCCTGGCCGCGCGCATGCACAGGGCCATGGTGGCGGCGTAGGTGTAGTAGCGCGCGCCCACGTCCTGGATGTCGAACAGCAGCACGTCGACACCGGAAAGCTGTTCCGGGGTAGGTGACAGGGACTCGAAGGTGGTGCCGTAGAGGCTCGCCGCCGGCAGCCCCGTGCCCGGGTCGGTGCCGCCCGCCACGGACACCATGTCCTGGGCCGATCCCCGGAGCCCGTGCTCGGGTCCGAACAGGCAACGCAGGTCCACGTCCGGATGCCGGTGCAGCAGGTCGGCGGCGTGGGCCAGCCGGCGATCCACCGTAGTGGGGTTGGCCACCAACCCCACCCGCGACGCACCAAGCCAGGGGCGCGGATTGTCGAGAAGCCTTTCCAGTCCGGTGCGCACCCGGTCATTCTAGCCGAGCCCGCCGGGAAAGGACACGGATAC
>JAPOQB010000553.1 GCA_026710965.1 Deltaproteobacteria bacterium
GAGGATGGACATGGGAGCGATGCCGAAGCCCAGGGCGGTGACCGTGCCGAGCTGCCACACCACCGCCACCAGCGAGCACACCAGCGGCGGAATGGTCAGGCGCACCGACCGGGTGTAGAGAAACACGAACAGGGCGGTGATCAGGAACGTGATGCCGAAGAACGCGATGACACGGGCTGCGCCCGCGGCGACGTCCCCCACCAGCTTGGCGAACCCGATGACGTGCACGTTCACGTCGCCACTGGCTTCCGCCTTGCCGCGGACCTCCTCGAGCTGCCGCGCCACCTCGATGTAGTCGAGCCGCTCGCCGGTATTCGGGTGAAACTCCTGCAGCCTGCCGCTCACGATGGCGCCGGTGAAATCGTTGGCCACCAGGCGGCCGACGACCCCGGCCTTGATGGCGTTCTCCCGCACCCGTGCCAGGCCCGCCTCGGTGGGCTGAAAGTCCGCCGGCAGCACGTTGCCGGCGGTGATCCCGTCCTCCACCACCTCGATGTAGCGGACGTTGGGGGTGAGGATGGAATAGACCTGGGTCCGGTCGATGCCGGGCAGGAAGAACATCGCGTCGGTGACCTGTTTCAGCACGGCGAAGAACTCGGCGCTGAACATGTCGCCCTGGCGCGCGGTGAGGGCGATCAACACCCGGTCCGCGTTGCCGAACTCCTCCTGGTGCTTGAGGAAGGTCCGCATGTACTCGTGTTCAAGGGGGACCAGCTTGAAGAAGCCGGCGTCCACCCGCAACTGCGCCGCGTACCATCCCATGGTCAGGGTGATGAGCGCGAAGGCGGCGAGCACGAGCGCGCGCCGGCGGAACAGAAGCCGCTCGATGCAGGCCGTGAGCCGATTCGTTGGTGAGGCTTCTAGTGCGTCCGGCATGGGTGGTGACTCGGGCATGAGGAGCTACTCGGGCCGCGGCAGGCGCCGGACGCCGAATTCTCCGGTGAGCAGTACGCTGCCATCGGCCAAGGCCACCGCGGACGAGATGCCCTGGCGTGAGGCAAGGCGTGTGGTGGATACGGTGCGGCCTCCGTCCCGGCTGGTGAGCAGGACTCCCTCGAGGCCGGTGAGGAGGACGACGCCGGACGGCAGCCGGATGGCGTCCGTCAGGGTTGCGGTGGTGTGGGTGGTCACCCGGGTCCAGCTCTGGCCCGCGTCCTCGGAACGAAACAGGTGGCCCCGGAGTCCCAGCAGCAGCATCCGCTCCCCGTCAAGCACCAGGGCGCCGTACCACGAACCGGTGTAGGGTGAGCGTAGTTCGCCCCAGGTCTCGCCGCCGTCGTCGCTACGGTAGGCGACTCCCGCCTCCGCGGCGATGAACAACCGCCGCCCCCCGGCGGGCACGATCTCGTTCAGGTGGAAGTCGTCCTTGCTGATGGCGCGGGAGGCCCAGGTCTCGCCGCCGTCCCGGGTGGCCAGGAAATAGCCATAGGCACCCACCGCGAAGCCGTTGTCCTTGTCCCGGAACCAGACGTCCAGCAGCGGGCGTTCCTCCTCCGGCGCGCGATGCTGCAGCCGCCAGGAATCGCCGCCGTCGTCGGTACGTAGGATCACCGCGTCGTGCCCCACGACCCACCCGGTGTTCTCGTCGTGCATGTGCACGGCGGTGAGCAGCGCCCGGGTGGGCACCCGCGACTGCTTCCAGCTTGCGCCGTTGTCGTCGGAAACCAGGATGTGGCCGCGCTGGCCCGCCGCCACGATGCGAGCGCCGGCCCTGGCCGCGTCCAGCAGCAATGATTGGATGGCGAGAGGGGCTTCCACCGCCGGCCTGGCGCCGGCCTGGGCCGACAGTCCCAGGATCAGCGCAAGCAGCCATCCGGCGGGCCGGAACAGCCGCGATATCGTGGTGCGTGACTGGAGGCGGTCCCGGGTGGCCTGTGTCATACCAGAGCGGCAAGCAGCCGGTGGTTCATCGCCGGCCCGCGCGGCGCAGGGACGAGGGGTTGAAGTCCCTGGACTTGAACTTGATGTCGTACGTGCACATCGGGAATTCGTTGTCGAGTCCCAGGGCGAGGTAGCGTCCGGCCTGCAAATCGTGGTGGACCTCCAGGGTCGGCCAGGTCAGCGGCTTCTCGTAAAAGTTGATGACGTGACCCTCGGACACCCGCCAGAGTTGGTCGCGGTTGTCGTAGATGTCCGCCAGCATGATCTGCCAGGAGTCCTCGTCGATGTAGAAGGTCCGCCGTTTGTACAGGTGGCTGGCGCCCTGCTTGAGCGTCGCGTCGACGATCCAGACCCGGTGGAGCTCGTAGCGCAGGTGCTCCGGGTTGACGTGCAGCGGCCTGATGATGTCGTCGAACTTGAGCTTGCCGCTGTGCACCCGGTAGGCGTTGTAGGGCACGTACATCTCGCGCTTGCCCACAAGCTTCCAGTCGTAGCGGTCCACCGCGCCGTTGAACATGTCGAACTGGTCCGCGGTGCGCAGTCCGTCGGAGGTGGTGCCCGGGTTGTCGTAGGCGATGCCGGGCGCCCGCCGCACGCGGCGTTGACCCGGGTTGTAGGTCCAGGCGCTACGCGGCTCCCGGGTCTGGTTGATGGTCTCGTGCACCAGCACGATGTCGCCCGCGAGCCGCGCCGGCGCCGTGACCCGTTGCTTGAACAGGATCATCTTGTTGCCGAGCTTCTCCACGGTCATGCCCGGCAGCGAGTAGCGGATGCTGATGTCGACAGCGTACTTGACCAGTGTGTAGTCACCGCCGCGGGTCACCGCCGCCTGCCCCAGGGTGCACGACACCGCCTCGCCCCGATAGCGCAGCAGGTGATTCCAGACCACCTCCAGGCCGTTCTTGGGCACTGGGAACGGGAGGCCGATGACGGCGCCTTCAACGCCGTTGCCCCCGTCCGCCAACCGGGCGGTGGCGGCGATCTTCCGGGTGGCGTCGTAGATGCGTTGCGGCGCCGAGGCGCTGCGCCGGGTCGGGTACACCGTCAGCTTGTACGTCGGGTAGGTCTCCAGCATGCGCTGGTGCCCCACCGAAAGCTTGTCCCGGTACTTGTCCAGGTTGCTCTTGTCGATGACGAACAGCGGCTTGTCGTCCGGGTACGGATCGCGATGGTGTTCGCCGAGTTTGTAGCCCGCCGGCGGCTTGGTGATGCCGCCGGTCCACTCGGGTATCGTACCCTCGGCGTTGCCCGCCTTCTCTGCTCCGAGAGGGGTCAGGTCCTTGCCGAGCCGCGCGATGTCGCCGGAAGAAATCTCTGCGGCCGACGGGACGGCGAAGGCAAGCGCCAAGGCTGCTCCGGCGGCGAACTGAAGGATGAGTGTTTTCGTATCCATGGCGTTCAGAAGGAATACTTGATCGTGGCCGTGACGAAGTCACGGTCCCTGATTTCACTCTTGGCGCCCCCGTATTGCGTGTAGCTCACATTGCCTTCCCAGCGGCTCAGATAGTCGACCCGCAGGCCCAGGGTGACAGCCGTCCGGCCCTCCACGAACTGGCCGATGGGTTGAGGACTGTTGCCGCGGAGATCCTGCTGGAACTGCACGTAGGGGAACATGTTGGCCGAGCCGATGACGTTGCTGTAGTCGAGCCGTGCCGCCATCCGGTATCCGAAGGAGGTGGAATCGGCAATCGCGCCGTCGGCCGGGCTTTCCAGCGGCATGCTGTCTGGATCCGGCATGTCGTGCACATATTGCAGCGCGACTTCCGTGATGAATGCGAGGCCGTCGGCTCCCAGGGTGGGACCGAACACCCTGGTGGCGGTGGCCTGCACCTGACTCACCTCGCTTCTGATGTAGCCCGGGACATCGGTGCCGAAGCCATGGGTGCCCGGAGCATCGGCCAGGACACAGGCCGCGGGGTTGGGAGCCTGCAAACAGCCAAAGAAGGGGGCGAGACCGTATCCCAGGACGGTGAGCTCGGCGATCTGCAGGGGCACGTCGCTGCGGTAGGAATACTCCCCCTGCAATGCCCAGCCGGACGTTCCCAGTTGCGTGTTGAAGCTCAGCCCCAAGAGCCGAATGTCTTCCGGATACTCGATGAAGTAGTTCCCGGTGTCGGCATACGCATCGACGCCGTCAGGCAACGCCGCCCCGGTGGCGGCCTCGGTGGCGGCTGCGATGGCAGCGGCCTGAGGGAGGCCCGCGGCGATGAAGCGCGGGACAAGGGTTGGGACAAGGGCTGCCGCGGTTGTCTGTATGGTCCCCAGACCGGCGAATGCACCATCCTGCGTTCCGGTCCGCGCCCGGACCGTCGGCAGCCGGCTGTGGTAGTTCATGAAGTAGAAACCAAACTCGGTGTTGTTCAGGCCTTCGGCCAGGTAGCGAATCGCGAATCCTCCCTGCCGCGCGTTGTCGGGGTTGCTGTCCGGCGCACGCTGCACA
>JAPOQB010000903.1 GCA_026710965.1 Deltaproteobacteria bacterium
CGCCGACTACCCGCACTGGGACACCATCTGGCCCAACGCCACCAAGGAAGTCCGGGAACGCACCGACATCTCCGAGGACCAGAAGCGGAAGGTCTTCTTCGACAACTGCAACCGGTTCTACAGCCTCGGGCTGGAGGCGTAGCCACGCTTGACGCCGGTGACCGGCGTCGAGCGGCTAACGACCATGTACGCCCTCAAGAGCTGGATCGCCGCCGTTCTCCTCTTGCTGCTTGGCGGTTGCGCCACGGCCAGAGACCCGGGCTTCGGCGGGTGGATGAGTCCGAAGCCGGGGCTTGGTGTGGTGGTTCTGTATCGACCGTGGTCCTTCGTCGGCGGTCTTCTGCCGGTGCGCGTCCAGGTGGACGGTGAGCGGAGACCGGACCTTGAGAACGGGACCCACCAGGTTCACGAGCTGCCGCCGGGCGACCACACGATCGTAACCAAAATGGGCAGTCTCGCGATGACGACCGACACCATCACCATTGACGTGAAGGTTGTGGCGGGCTCAGTCCTCTATGCGAGGTTCGCGGCCCACAGGAAGGACGTCGGGGGCGGCACCATGGTGCGCACCACCGAACTCACGGTGGTCAACGAAGACACCGCTCGAAGGGAGATCCCGGACACCAAGCGCGCCAACTAGCCCGCTGTGCCGGCTCTTACAGCCCCAGTTCTTCCGCCACGGCCTTCTCGACGACCGTGCCCTTGAAGAAGTCGGGGTTGTTGCGGGTGTGCAGGAGGGCGGCGTTGGTGAAGGTGAACTCCTTGAAATCCTGGTCGGTGACGAAGCCCTTCTCCACCATCTCGTGCGCTTCGGGGATGACCTCCTTGAAGTCCGGCACGTCGAAGTGGGTGAAGTCGGAACTGAACACCGGCCGGAGCCGCACGCCCATGCGGGAGTCGAACGCCCACATGGTGGCGCGGTCGTCGGACTCGCAGCCGAAGAAGAAGTTGCCCGAGAAGACGGCCCGGACGTCGTCCGCGGAGTCGATGCCCGCGGCCTCGAAATCGTCCACCACGTGGTCGGGCTTGGCCAACTCTTCGAGGCTGCAGTTGGGCCGGAAGGCGTCCAGGTTGTCCATGATGGCGTCGGCGTTGGCTTTCAACCGTTCGTCGCCGTACTGGTGGATGAACCCCTTCAGTTCCTCGACATCGGTCGTCCCCGGGTACTGCAGCCCGGCGCGGCGGCGCTTCTCCCAGTGCTCGATCAGGTCGAAACACATCTGGCAGGCCCAGCTTATGCCGCCTTCCATGAAACCGAAGTTGAGGCTCGGGTAGCGCCGCACCAGGCCGCCCAGGAAGACGCCCCGGGCGAAGGCGTGGTTCGACTCGGCGAAGTGGCCGACGTGGTTGTAGGTGAAGTTGCTGATGGAGGCGCGGTCGTGCCAGCGGCCGCTGCCCGAGTGCTGGGTCACGGCCACGCCCAGCTCGACGCACCTCTTCCAGACCGGCTCGTAGTCGTACGGACTGTCCAGGGCGATGTTGTCGCAGTACCAGGCGGCCTTGCGCGGATCGATGCCCTCCGCCGCGCCCGGGATCTTCCGCTCCTGGTTGCCCCTCAGCATCACCGCGCGGTAACCGCGTTGCACCACCGCGTACTCCAGCTCCTCCAGCGCTTCGTCCGGATTGTGCGCGGGGATGATGGCCACCGGACAAAACCGCTCGGCGTATGGCGCGAACATGTCCCAGGTCATCATATTGTAGGCGCGGACGCCGGCCCGGTGCAGGTCGTCGTCCTGAATGCCGTTGACGCTCAGTCCGAAGCTCGGATAGATCATCGCGAAGTCGATGCCCAGTTCGGGCAGCCGCTCGTTCAGCAGCGCCGGCAAAAGGCCCGTGGCCTTGTCGAGGGTATCCGCGGTGACGCCCCACCAGATGGTGCGGCGCATGCGTTGGTGCTGGCGCTCCTCCGGGGTGGCCCGGTACCACGTTTGGTTCCGGCGCCACAGGTCCCGGATCTGATCCACCGC
>JAPOQB010000270.1 GCA_026710965.1 Deltaproteobacteria bacterium
ACGAAGATCTCCCGGCTGACGATGCCCCGTTCCAGATCGACCCACGCACCGTTCCGTTGTTTGCCGTTGTCCACGATGCCTCCAGCTCTGGGATGGCGTCCTTCGACTTCGCTTCGCTACGCTCAGGACGAACGGTTAATGGCCTCGCAACCCTGACCCTGATCGTCTTGGGCTTCGCTGGCATTTCATTACGCTCAGGACGAACGGTTAATGGCTCGCAACCATGACCCTGTTCGTCCTGTGCTTCGCTGGCGCTCCATTGCGCTCAGGACGAACGGTTAACGGCCCCACACTCTGATCGTCCTGTGCTTCGCTGGCGCTCCATTACGCTCAGCACGAACGGTTAACGGCCCCACAGCCCGTTCGTCCTGAGCGTAGCGTAGCGCCAGCGAAGCGAAGTCGAAGGACGCCAACCCGGACTCTCCAATGGAAACAGCGGAAACCGCGGGTTGTCAAGGATTGCCGGCCGTCATTCCCGCACCGCCTGCCGGGGTCCGGCCGCTTACGCCCGCACCTTGCGCAGGCTCGGCAGGAACGCCACTACCACGGCGGCCAAAACCAGCACGATGGCGCCCATGGCTACCACCGTGTACGGGGCGCCGATGAAGTGGGCGCTGATACCCGCCAGCAGTGCTCCCGCCGGGGTGATGCCGCGGTCGAGCATGTAAATGCTCATGACCCGGCCCCGCAGCCTGTCGGGCACCGTCATGTGCAGCACCATGTTCGAGACCGACATGAACATGACCTGGAAGCTGCCCACGACCATCAGCATCAGCAGCGCCATCGGCAGGGTGCGCATGAACGCGAACAGGATCAGGAAGGCCCCCTGCATCACCAGCCCGGCGATCATGAGGAGCCCGGGCCGGTTCACCCGGCTGGCGAAATGCGCGATGCTCAGCATCGCCAGCATGGCGCCCAGCCCCGGCGCCGCCATCATCAGGCCGAGGCCGTCCGGCCCCACCTGCAGCACGTCTTTCTGAAAAATCGGCAGGAGAGCCTGGTACGGCATGGCGAACAGCCGGGGGACCATGGCGGTGGCCATGACCGCGAAGGTCAGGGGGTCCGACCAGACATAGCGGATGCCCTCGCGCAGGTTGCTCAGCACCGAGGAGGCGGCGGCCTCCCGGACCCGCTCCGGGACCTTCATACGGTAGATCATCCACATGACGAAGAGGTAGGTGGCGCTCTGGATGTAGAAGTTCCCCGCCAGCCCGAACAGGACGATGAGCACCCCGCCCACGCTGGGCCCGATGATCTTGGTGAAGTTGAAGGCCGCGGAGTTGAGGGCCACCGCGTTCATCAGCTCCTCCCGCGGCACCACGTCGGGGATAAGCGCCTGCCGCACCGGCTCGCTGAAGGAACACACCACGCCCGTCACCAGCGTGAAGGCGAACAGGTGCCACACCTCCAGCAATTCCAGGCTCACCACCAGGCCCATGCCCAGCGCGGTCGCCAGGACGAACCATTGGGTAGTGATCATGAGCCGCCGCCGGTCCGTGCGGTCCGCGGCCACGCCCGCCAGCGGGCTGAAGATGAGAAAGGGCACGAACCTGAGGCCGTTGATCGCCCCCAGCAGGATCGACGACCGCGTCATCTCGTAGGTCGCCCACCCCACGGTGACCTGCTGGATCCACAGTCCGCCGCTGAGGAAACAGGTGCCGGCCCACAGGTACCGGAAATCCAGGTTGCGCAGGGACGAGAAGGTGCTTCGGGATGCCGCGGCCATGCGCGATCCTTACCGGTCCGGTGCGGCCATGGCGGCCACCAGGCTCAGTTGGCGCCGGTCCAGATTGGCGCTCTTGATGAGGGCGTACACTTCCTGGCCGGGGGCCAGCGCCAGCTCGCGGACAGCCTGCCGGGTCACCAGGGCGGTCAGCGACACCTCGCCGATGCGCAGCTTGAGCTCGGCCAGCGGGCGGGTGCCGTCGCCCGGGCCGATTTCCGCCAGGGTCCCCTTGAGCACGTTGCGCAGGCTCAGTCCCCGCGGCGGCTCCGTCGCCACGCTGATGTCCCGGGCACGGATCCACACCCGCACCGCCACGCCCGCCGGGATGTCCACCAGCGGAACCCGGAGTTCGCCGCCCCGGAACTCCAGGTGCGTGAGTCCGGCCGCGGCATCGTGACGGGAGACCCGGGTCGCCAGCATCGTTCCGTTCTCGGTTTCGTCCTCCGGGGACCACAGCTCCAGCCGGCTCAGGATCTCGTCCACGCGGCCCGAGGCGCTCACCCGGCCCTTGGACACGAGGACCAGGTTGCGCGCCAGCCGCGACACCTCGTCGAGGGAGTGGCTCACGTAAACAATGGGAATGCCCATCTCGTCGAGCCGCTCGATGTAGGGCAGGATCTCGTTCTTCATGAGTACGTCGAGGGATGCCAGCGGCTCGTCCATCAACAGCGCCCGGGGGTTGCTCAAGAGCGCCCGGCCCACCGCTACCCGTTGCTTCTCGCCGCCGGAAAGGGACCGCGGCCGGCGCTTGAGCAGCCCGTCCAGGTCCAGCAGGCCGATGACCTGGTCCACGGTCAGGTGGCGCTCGGCCACGGGGGTGAGGCGCGAGCCGTAGAGCAGGTTCCGGCGCACGGTCAGGTGGGGAAACAGCCGCCCCTCCTGGAAGACGTACCCGAGCCGGCGTTTCCACGGCGGCAGGTCGATGCCCGCGGCGCTGTCGAACAGCACGTGGCCGTCCACCTCGATGTGCCCCTCTTGAGGTTTCAGCAGCCCGCTCACCATGTTCACGATGGAGGTCTTGCCGGCGCCGGAACGGCCGAAGAGGGCGGTCACGCCGCGGTCGCTGCTGAACCGGGCTTCGATCATGAGGTCCCCGAGCCGCCGTTTCACGTCGACTTCAAGCATGGGAGTAGCCCTGCGTCTTCCGCGCGACGTAACGACCCAGCATTTCCGAGGCCACCAGCGCCACGATGGTGATCAGGACGATGATGACCGTGAGGCGCATGGCGCCCGGCTCGCCCCCGGGCACCTGCAGCGCGGAATGGACCGCCAGGGACAGGGTCTGGGTCTCGCCGGGGATGTTGGAGACGAACGTGATGGTGGCGCCGAACTCGCCCAGGCTCCGGGTGAAGCCCAGGATGGCGCCCACCACCATGCCCGGAAGGCTCAGGGGCAGCGTGATCGTGAGCCAGGTCCACAAACGGTTGGCCCCGAGGGTGTGGGCGGCGGACTCCAGGCGCCGGTCGACGGCCTCCAGCGACAGCCGGATGGGTCGGACGATCAACGGAAAGGCGACCACGGCGGCGGCCACCACCGCGCCGGTCCAGCGAAAGGCGAAGACCAGGCCGAAAGCCTGCTCGAGCCAGGCGCCCACCAGGCCTCGTCGCCCGAACACCACCAGCAGCAGGTATCCGGTCACCACCGGGGGCAACACCAGGGGCATGTGCAGCAGGCCGTTCAGCACTTCCTTGCCCCAGAAGCGGTAGCGGGCCAGCACGAACGCGGCCGCCACCGCCAGGGGGAGGCTGACGGCCGTGCTCCAGGCGGCGATGCGGACGCTCAGGCGAAGGGCCTCGATCTCGGCCGGACTGAGGGACCACATCCGTTTACGGCTCCCGCACCGTAAAGCCGCGGCCTTCGAAGACCGCCCGGGCCTTGGGCGACCACAGATATCTCAGGAACGCCTCGGCCCGTGGATGGGTACTGGCCGCGGGGATCGCCACCGTATAGTGGATCGGCGGATGGGAGTACTCGGGGAAAGTGCCCACCACTTCAACCCTGGGTTCCGCCCCGGCGTCGGTGGTGTACACGATGCCGTAAGGCGCCTCGCCCCGGGCCACCAGCGCCAGCGCCCGGCGGACGTCGGCGGTGCCGGCCACCCGCGGCGCCCCCGCCTGCCACACCTTGAAGGTCTTCAGCGCCGCCCTGGCGTACTGCCCCGCCGGGACATGTTTGGGGTCGCCCATGGCGAGCCGCCCGTCCCTCAGCAGCCGCGCCAAGGGAAAGCGGGAGTGGATGGTCACGGGGGCGGCGCGGCCGGCCGGCGCCACCAGCACCAGCCGGTTGCCGAGCAGGTTGCCGCGGGTCCCCGGCCGCAGCCATCGCCGTCGTTCCAGCCGGTCCACCCACAGGGGACTGGCCGACACGAAGACGTCCGCGCCCGCGCCGCGCTCGATCTGCCGGGCCAGCGCGGAGCTGGCGGCGAACGAGACCGCCACCCGGGCCTGTCCCGTCCGTTCAAACCCTCGCGCGACGGCGTCGACGGTCCCCTGAAGGCTGGCGGCGGCGAACACCAGCAGGCGCTCGGCCGCCGCCGCCGGGCCGGCGAATGCCGCAAGCATCAGCATGCCCGCGAGGAGGCGCCTGCGTAGTATCACCATTGTATTCAGGGGACAGGACACTTGGTCATTTTTACTTGGCATTTTGTCGTCTATAATACCAGACGGTCGATGCCCCCGCGGAAGCGGCGCCGGAACGAGCGCGGCGCCCCGGACCCGGCCGCGGGCACCCCGAGCCAACGGGGCCCCGCGCCGCCGAAAGGAGCCCATGGCTGGACGCAAGGTTCTCTACGACCCCGCAAGCGCAAACCTCCTGTGCTACGCAACCGCCACCCCCGCGTTCCTCGACGGCAGCGACACCCCGCGGGCCTACCTGGAGCGATGCCTGGAAACCATCGAGGCGCTCGAGCCCGAGGTCAAGGCCTTCGTCCGCATGAACGTGGACGGCGCCCGCAAGGCGGCGGACGCGGCCGGCGCGCGCTACAAGGACGGGCGTCCCCTGTCGGTGGTGGACGGCATGCCCATGGCCATCAAGGACGTGCACGAGACCGAGGACATGCCGATGGAAGTGGGCAGCCCGGTGCTCAAGGATTTCCACACCGGCTGGGACGGCGCCGCGGTCCACTGCCTGCGCAAGGGCGGCGCGCTGATTTTGGGCAAGACGGTGACCACGGAGTTCGCCTTTGCCACGCCCGGACCGACGCGCAACCCATGGGACGTGTCACGGACCCCGGGGGGTTCTTCCAGCGGCAGCGCCGCCGCGGTGGCGGCGCGCATGGTGCCCGCGGCCACCGGCACGCAGGTGCGCGGCTCGGTGCTGCGGCCGGCGGCCTACTGCGGGACCTATGCCATCAAGGCCTCCTACGGTGCGCTCAATTCGCTGGGGGGATTCCCTTCGGCGCCGAGCCTGGCCCACCTGGGAATCCTCGCCGGCACCCTGGAAGACACGTGGAGTACCGCCTACTACATCTCCCACACGGCGGGCGGGGATCCGGGCCACCCGAGCCTGGGGGGCGAGCCGTCGCTGCCGGCGGCGGAGAAGCCCCGTCGGGTGGTAAGGCTCGAAACCGCCGGCTGGGACGTCACCGCGGACGACACCCGGGCGGTCTTCGAGGGATACGTCGACACTTTGCGGTCCTCGGGCGTGGAGGTGGCGGGCCGGGCCGACGACCCCGAGGTGGAAGCGCTCGAGCACAAGCTCCGGGAACTGCCCGAGGTGATCCTGCTGATGCTGACCTATGAAGGGCGCTACCCGTTGGCGGTCTACGCCGACCGCTGCCCCGAGCTCTTGAGCGA
>JAPOQB010000896.1 GCA_026710965.1 Deltaproteobacteria bacterium
TGCCGCGGCTGTCCGGCGGCACCGGCGGCGAAACGCGGTCCCTCGATGCGCGCCTGGGCTACGGCGTCGCGGCGCCGGCGGGCGGGATGCTCACGCCGTTTGCCGAGGCGCGTCTCGCCGGCGAGGAGGGCCCGCGGCTCAGGCTGGGGACCCGGTTCGAGGCGCCACGGGCTGCCCTCGCCGTGGAACTCTGGGGCGAGCGGCGCCAGAGCGGCCCGCAAGATCCCGATCACGCGCTCGGGCTCGACCTCCAGCTCCGGTTCTGATGGGTGGACGCCACCCGCGGGCGGCGGTTCGCTCAGCGCGCGGGACTCCGAGCCACTCAAACCCCCTCTCCAGCCCTCCCATACGCGGCACCAACCGTTGACGCCCGCGCCAACCCACTGCAATATCGCAATGACAGGGAATCGGGCAACGCTCCTGTCTTCCGTAGATGGCGTCGTCTTGCCGCTGATTGTCACACCCCCGAAACGGGAACCCGCACCCGTCTAACTGAATGAAGCAGTCCGTTTGAGCGGAGGAAGCGATTGAGGATGACGGAAGCTCTGCCGTGTCCACTTACCCTGGAGGATACGGAGAGGGACGTGGTGAGGCGGGTCCGGGACGGCGATTCCGACGCCTACCGGCTCCTGGTCGAGCGCTATCAGGCGCGCATCCACCGGCTCGTCGGCAGGGTGCTAGGCCCGGATCACGGGGAAGTGGATGACGTGGTCCAGGAGGTATTCGTCAAGGCATTCTTCTCGCTCGGCAAGTTCCGGGAAGACGCGATGTTCAGCACCTGGATCACGCGCATCGCCATCAATCGCGCCCGGGACGAAATCAAGAAACAATCGGGCAGAGTATCCCTGGACGCGGAACCCGGAGAAGATGCGGTCCGGGGCCTTCGCGACCTTCTCTCTACCGAAGACACCCATCAGCGCGAGCAGGAGGAAGCGCCCGACAGCGCCGTCAGCGGCCTTGTGGCCCGGACCGTGGCCAGCCTGCCCGAGCGCTTCCGCGTGGTGATTACGCTGAAGGACATGGAGGGCCACTCCTATCAGGAAGTCGGCCAGATCCTGAACTGTTCCGTGGGCACCGTCAAATCGCGCCACGCCCGCGGGCGGGAACGCCTGCGGAAATTGCTCGCCCCTCATGTTTCGGAGTTTGTTCGGAGGTGAAGCGTGACCTGTAATGATTTCAGACAATGGCTGGAGACGGCCGGCGCCATGCGGACGGAGGAGATCCCGGACTCGTACCGGCAACACTCCCGTTCGTGCGCTGCCTGCCGCGGCATGCTCGAGGAGGAGCAGCTCTGGCGGCGCTTCTTCTCGGCCGCGCCGGAGCCGTCCCCGGAACGGCCCGCATGGCCCGGCGTCATGGCCCGCATCCGCGAAGCCGAGGACCGGCGCACGTCGCTCAACGACGCGCTGCTGCTCTTCAGTCGCCGCCTCACCCCGGCCTTCGCGCTGATCGTGCTCCTTTTGGGCGGCGTCGGCCTGTGGCGCGACCTGTTGCCGGAAACAAGTGAGCAGGTTCCCGTAACCATCGCCATGCTGGAGAGCGCATCGGGGCCGGAGGCATTGTCCGCCGACGAACCCGACGCGGTCCTGATCGCATGGGTAGGAGCTCGGAATCCATGAAACGCAAAGCCCTCATCGCAGTCGTGGGCGTGTTCCTCCTGGGCCTCGTGGGGGGCGCCCTGGTGGGTCAGGTGTACCCCGTGAAGCACCTGTGGGGCCGGGCATGGCATGATGTCCGGGACGGCAAGGAACACCGCCGCGGCTCGAAACGCGGCTCGAGCGGCCGCTACATCCGCATGTTGCAACGCGAACTCGACCTGTCCGATCGACAGATGGCCGAGATCGGCCCGCTGCTGAGCCAGACCCGCCGGAGCCTGTACCAGGAACGCATCCGCTCTCTCGAAGCGGCCGACCGGATCATCCTCGAGTTCCACGGCAAGATCAAGCCGGCCCTCGACGAAGCCCAGGCGCGCAAGCTGGAACGACGCACCGACAACTTCCGTGAACAGCGAAGGAAGAAACGTCAACGCATGTCCTCACGGCTCGAATCGTTAGGCGAGGGCAATTGAGAGAGCCCCGGGAACCAGGGGCTGTCTAATCGTTGACACAGCGATCCGGATCGAACCATTCACGAACAAGAACCGACAGGAAAAGGAGAACTCGCATGAAGAATCGTAAGCGGACGGCGTTGATCATGGTACCCATGCTGCTTGTGGGCCTTTCCGGGGGCGTGGCCTGGAGCCAGCAGGGCGAAGAGCGGCGCCGCGAGGGTAGCCGTATCGCCCGCGCCGAAGACGGCGAGCAACGAGGCGGGCGGCACTGGCGGGGACGCGAAGGGCGGCGCGGGCGCGAAGGGCGGCGCGGGCACGGCGGCCAGGGTCAAGTGGTCAAGCGCATGACCAAGAAGCTGGAGCTGACCGACGAGCAGGTCAAGAAGGTCAAGAGCGTCCTCACCGACGCGCGGAAAAAGACGATCGGTCTGCGCGCCGACGCCCGGGTCGCCGGCATCGAGCTCCGGGAGATGGTTTCGCA
>JAPOQB010000904.1 GCA_026710965.1 Deltaproteobacteria bacterium
CCCGCGCGCAGGCGCACCGCGTAGACGCCGCTCTTGAAGTCTTCGGGCACCTCGAAGCTGAAGTCGGTCTCCCAGCCGCAGTCGTAGAGGTCGTCGTCGTGGAAGTGGATGGCGCCGTAGTGCTCCGGTGCGTGGCGCCAGCACAGCTCCTCGCCGGTCCAACGTGAGCCTTTCATGGCGCGCGCCGGCAGGTTGACCGTCTCGCCGTGCATCGCGTTCGGGCCGGTGTCGATGATGCGCGCCGACGACATTTCGCGGGAGAAGTCCCACGCCGCGACGATTTCGTCGCCGGAGCCGGGAGCCTCGCCCGCGGCGCCGAATGCCGCGTCCGGGTCGAGCGCCGCCGCCAGCACCCGCGGTGCTTCGAGCTTGCCGTTGTAGTGGTCGCAAGGGGGCGAGCCCGTGCGGGCCGCGAACAGGAGATCGCCGCTCCCCACGCAGCTTCCTCCGAGCACGGCGTCGACGGTGACGACGCCCGAGTCGTCCACCATCATCGCCGGTGCGAATGCCTGCTGGCCGAGCGCCAGCTTCCCCCTGTCCGCGTCGTAGCTGAGGAAGACCCGGTACCAGGCCCGGGCGCGCAGCTCCTTGCCGACGCTTGCGCCGCATGTCCCGGCGCCGTCGCTCAAGGTGGCGGCGAGCGAGCCCTCCTCGTCGATCTCCAGGGTGAAGCCCACGCCAGTGGCGGCATCGACCCGTGACACGAGGGCCTGCCGGCGCGGCAGCACCGGCAGGGTCGGCCAGATGATCGCCGTCACCGTGAAGCTCCGGAGGGAGTCCAGGGGCGCGGCTCCGGCAACCCGGACATACGAGCCGCTGTGGATCGGCTGCACCCGGGACGGGTAGCGCCCGGAAAAGGCGGCGTCAACCGGCAGTTCGCGGATGCCGGGCCCGTCCGGATTGGGGTCGCCGCTGATGACCCGCACCAGGCGCGCCTCGTAGTCCTCGGACGCAGCCGAGCTCACCTTGAACGCGATGGTCTCGCCGGGAGCTACCGAGTAGCGGTCGGCATAAGCGGTGATGGGAAGCATATCGGGTCTCCCTGGCTACAACGGTCTCTGGTAGCCGCACAGATGGAAACGCGGATCGCCGGGGCGGTTCGCCACCGGGATCCCGTCACTGCTCTCCTCGAATACTACGCGTCGAATCCCTACGGCATAAATCGCTGGCGACGGCTCTTCAAGGTCAAACTAGGAGTTGGTCAGCACCACCCTTCCGGTGCTCTTGCGGCTTGCCACCAGGTCCAGGGCCGCGTTGGCCTCGCTGAGGGGAAATTGGGCGTTCACCACCATTCTCAGCCGCTTCGAGCGCAGGTAGCCAAGCACCGCATCGCCGGCGGGCCGCAGTGCTTCCGGCCTTGTGTAGCGATGCCCGCCGGTACTGTATCCGATGGCGGATTTGTTTCCGGCGTGAAGAAGATCGGTTGGAATCTGACCGGCACTCCCACTCGACTTGCCGCAGGCGACAATGCGCCCCCAGGGGGCCAGGCAGGCAAGGCTCTGCTCCGTAACCGAACCCCCTATCGAATCGAGAATCAGATCGGCGCCCTTGCCCCCCGTGATGGACATGACCCGGGATGAGAGGTCTTCCGTCCGATACAGGATGACGTGATCGCAGCCGAGGCTACGGGCCAAATCAGCCTTGGATTCGTCACCGACGGTGCCGATCACCGTGCCGGCGCCGAGCAACTTGGCCAACTGGCAGGTGGTTGTCCCCACGCCGCCCGCCGCCGCGTGAATCAACACCGATTCGCCCGCCGCCAGGCGCCCCGCCTTCGTGAGCAGGTTGTATGACGTGACGCCGTTGGTCGGGAAGGCCGCGGCCGAGATGAGGTCGATCTCGGCCGGCAGCGACCAGGTTATGGCAGCGGGAGCCACGACGATGTCGGCGTAGGTCCCGGTGAGCGAGATCGCCGCCACCCGCTCGCCGACGCGGAAACCGGCCGTCCCGGGGCCCAGGGCGGCCAATGTGCCGACGACGTCGTGTCCCGGAATGACCGGCGGCTTGCGAGGGGTATGGTAGTTGCCCCGGCGCATCTCGATGTCGCCGAAACTGGCGGCCGTTCCCTCCATGCGGATCGCCACCTGCCCCTCACCCGCAACGGGGTCGGGAACATCTTCCAGTACCAGCTCTCCGCGTCCATTCCTCTGAACAACGACCATCGCTTTCATGTCCGACACCTCATCGCAGCTATGTCGATGGTTGTGGAAAGGGCTCGCCCAACAGGAATACCGAGGGGTTCCGGCCCATGGAGGGGCTCGCTTTCCGTCAACCCGATGTTCGAGCCTCCAGCGTTGACATCGTCCCGCGCACGATCTTGTCCGGGGTCACGCTGATCTCGCGCTCCAGGCTCAAGTTGTAGGGGATCGGCACCTCGGCCGTGGCCACACGGCCAACGGGCGCCTTCAGATACGACAAGGCCGCTTCCGCCAGCGTGGCCGCGATTTCGGCGTTGACGCCGAAGCTCTTGTGGCACTCGTCGATGACCACGGCGTGTCCGGTCTTTCTTACGGAGTCGACCACGGTCGCCGCGTCGAGAGGCGCCAGCGTCCGGAGATCGATCACTTCGGCGGAAACGCCGTGATCCGC
>JAPOQB010000941.1 GCA_026710965.1 Deltaproteobacteria bacterium
CGTGGGTCCGTTGTGTTATGAGGACTTCAGCAACGCGGGCCGGAGACGGACCCGTCGCGAAAACCACCATCGGAGGCAACTCATGACGACCATGATCACGGGCGCGGGCTTGGTGGGCTCCCAGATCGCGCGCATCCTCGTGCAGCAGGGCGAGAAGCCCGTCCTGTTCGACATCGCACCCAACCTCAACGCCTTGGCGGACGTGGTGGACGTGGACGCGGTCACCCTGTTCCGGGGCGACCTGTTGAACCCCTTCGACCTCGGAAAGGTGATCAACGAGAACGGCATCACCCGCATCGTCCACACCGCCGCCTATCCCAACCTCGGCACCGGCGCCCAGGAGAACCCCTACGGCGCCATCCAGGTGAACATCATGGGCACCGCCAACGTCCTGGAGGCGGCGCGGCTCCACGGCGCCGAGCGCGTGGTGATGATCAGCACCGCGGCCGTGGCCCGGGGGATCGCCGGCGGCGAGGACAACGGCGACCAGAGCAAGGAGGAGGCGCTGCCCCGGCCCAGCTCGTTCTACTCCGCCACCAAGTGGGCCGGGGAGAACCTGGGCTACAACTACGCGCGCTCCCACGGCGTTGACTTCCGCGCCGTGCGCTTCCCCAACGTCTGCGGCCCCTGGATCCCCGGCGGCGGCGGCCGCCCCAGCGCCATGTTCCGCACCCTGGTGGAGAAGTCCGTGGACGGCGTCGAGCACACCGTCCCGCCCGGCGTCATGGAATGGCTCTACTCCAAGGACGCCGCCCGGGGCGTGGTGCTGGCCCTCCAGGCCGAAGGCGTCAAG
Organism: Deltaproteobacteria bacterium; assembly: GCA_026710965.1. Classification (GTDB taxonomy): domain Bacteria; phylum Desulfobacterota; class Binatia; order UBA9968; family JAJDTQ01; genus JAJDTQ01. Next base: position 794 of record JAPOQB010000941.1, read on the forward strand.
AGCCGGGTCTTCAACCTTGGCGTCGGCCAACCCTATGACAACCAGGAGCTCATCGACATCTTCAAGCAGGTGGTGCCCGGCGCCAAGCTCAGCATTGACGAGAGCGTGGCCACGTCACAGACGTCGTCGGTCTTCCTGGACATCACCCGCGCGCAGACGGAGCTTGGCTTCGACGCGGAGTACGACATCCCCGCGGCGGTGACGGACTTCGTAGGGTGGTACCGGCGGCTCAAGGGGAAGGGGAGCTGAGGCTCAGGTCAATGCTCGTAGCGCGGTCTCCGGAGCCTTGTCGAGAACCCGCAGCAGGGCTCTGGCGGCACCGGTAGGGCAGCGTTTCCCCTGCTCCCAGTTGCGGATCGTCTCATGCGGCACGTCGATACGCCGCGCGAACTCCAATTGCGTAAGGCCCAGACGCTTACGCACGCGGCGGGTATACCGTGCCATGTCGCTCATCGCTTCGGCGTCGTCGTGTTGCTGCTGCAAGGCGAGGTCCCGTTCGGTCGTCCCGTCCAGGATCTCGTAATCGACCCTACCCTTGGGCAGGCTGCGCGGGTCGTCGGGGTCAACCCTGAGACGCGTTCTGCTCATATTCATGGATCTCCTTCCCGTTGGCCTTGCGGGCCGAGATGAGGCGAATCACGGAACCCCGTGTCGTGTAGATCAGGACGAACACGCGTCCCTCTATTTGGCCAAGCAGCCGGTAGCGGTCTTCGCCATAATCCCAGCGCCAGTCTCGCGTGACGGTCCGATCGGGATCGAGAAACGCACGAGCGGCGTATTCGAAGTCGAAACCGCGATGCAGAAAGCAGGCATCGCTCTTGGCATCGTCCCATTCGAACTCCATGCAGTAGTGTAGGCCATTGGCCTACATGGGTCAATCAAGCAAAGGCACGAGACGCGGGTGGGCTTGGCCCGGAGACTTGTATGCAGATATGATAGTGGCCTGTTACGATCCTCGTACCATTGCTACGGACGCAACACACCCCCCATCGGGGCAGTGGTTCGAGAAACCCCGCAAGGAAGGACGCCATGGCTGATACCCCGAGTACGTACCCCCCAAAGTCTGGACATGGGAGCGCGAGAACGGCGGCCGCTTCGCCAACGTCAATCGCCCTACCTCCGGCGCCACTCATGAGAAGGAGCTGCCCCGCGGCAAGCACCCCTTCCAGCTCTACTCACTGGGAACGCCCAACGGCGTGAAGGTGACGATCATGCTGGAGGAGTTGCTGGCGGCCGGCCACGCCGCGGCGGAATACGATGCCTGGGTCATCAACATCCGCGAAGGCGACCAGTTCGGCTCCGGGTTCGTCGCCATCAACCCCAACTCCAAGATCCCGGCGCTGGTGGACTACTCGATGCCCACGCCCACCCGGGTATTCGAGTCGGGTTCGATCCTCCTCTACCTGGCCGACAAGTTCGGCGCCTTCGTCCCGGAGGACCCGTCGGAGCGCGCCGAGTGCCTGTCGTGGCTGTTCTGGCAGATGGGCTCCGCCCCCTACCTCGGCGGCGGCTTCGGTCATTTCTACGCCTACGCGCCGTACAAGATGGAGTACCCCATCGACCGCTTCACCATGGAGGTGAAGCGCCAGCTCGACGTCCTCGACAAGCGCCTGGCCGAGAACCGCTACGCGGCCGGGGATTTCTACACCATCGCCGACATGGCCATCTGGCCCTGGTACGGCATCCTCACCACCGGCAGCCTCTACGGCGCCGCCGAGTTTCTCGACATCCAGACCTACACCCACGTCTTGCGCTGGTTCGACGACATCGCGGCGCGCGACGCGGTGAAACGGGGGCGGATCGTCAACAAGACCAGCGGCCCGCTCGATCAGCAGCTCCGCGAACGCCACGACGCGTCGGATTTTGAGTTGAGGACGCAGGACAAGCTCGAGGCGGCGGAGTAGCGCACCGGGTCCGCCGGCAACCCCCCTGGACCGCGAGGCAAGGAGAAGATGGCGGGTGTCGTAGACCCCGGTGGTGACGTGCAACAGGACTCAGCCGTCACTTGGCGCCGGCTGTTCGCCGTATTCTGGCGCATCGGCATCCTGTCCTTTGGCGGACCCGCGGCACAGATAGCGCTCATGCATCGTGTCCTGGTGGAGGAGGAACAGTGGCTCGACGAGCCAAGGTTCCTGGGCGCACTCAGCTTCTGCATGCTTCTGCCCGGCCCCGAGGCCATGCAACTCGCCACTTACTCGGGATGGCAGCTTCGCGGCGTGCCCGGCGGGCTGGTGGCAGGCCTGTTGTTCGTGGTTCCGGGCGCGCTGGTGGTGCTGGGGCTGGCGATGCTCTACGCGGTCGGCGGCGACCTGCCGCTGGTGGCCGCGCTGTTCCTGGGGATCAAGGGCGCGGTCCTGGTCATCGTCGTCGAGGCCCTGCTGAGGGTGGCGAACCGAGCGCTGCACTCCGCCGTGCACTGGATCGTCGCGGGCCTGGCGTTCGTGGGAATCTTCTTTCTGTCGGTCCCGTTCCCCGTCATTATCCTGGTAGCCGCCCTGGCCGGATTTCTCCTGCTGGGCGGCCTAAGCAGCGGAGAATCCGGGGCCCGGCCAAGCGGCGCGCCGATGTTGGCCACGGTGCGGACGGTGGCGTTGTGGATGGTTGTGTGGTGGGCTCCGGTGCTGCTGCTGGCGGCCGTGGGCGGCTACGACATCCTGGTACAGCTCGGCAACTTCTTCTCCCGCCTCGCCGTGGTCACCTTCGGCGGCGCCTACGCGGTGCTGGCCTACCTGGCGCAGGACGTGGTGACCCATCACGGCTGGTTGACGGCCGGTGAGATGATGGACGGCCTGGGGCTCGCGGAAACCACCCCGGGGCCGCTGATCCTGGTGACGGAGTTC